>CAJXRW010000448.1 GCA_913060525.1 uncultured Gammaproteobacteria bacterium | reverse complement strand
TCTACACAGAGTAGATCGTCGGCAGCGTCAGATGTGTATAAGAGACAGAACAAATGCTTTATAGAAACGATAAAAAAAGGGTCAATTAAACAAGCAGGTGAAGCCTTAAACCTAAACCCAAATACAGTACGTAAAAAAATAAAAGCGTTAGAGGAATATCTAGAAATTACGTTGCTCAATAGTAATAATAAAGGTCAATCCCCAACTGATGAGGGTTGGGAATACTATGATTCCATATCAACTTCAATGAATAATATTGAGCTAGATATGCAGTCATTTAAAACAAATAAATCATTTAGTAGTCGTAAGATTACATATAAAATTTGTGTGCCTGTTTTAGGTTCAATTATATTGTCAAAATATGTGATGAAAGATTTGGTTGAAAAATTCCCTGAATATCTGTTTGAGATGAAATCATTCTCGTATTCCTATGCACAAAGTTATGGCGCATTTTATAGAGACATGATTAAAGATAGCAATTTTTTAGTATTAGATTCATCTTATTTAGGATTGATTCATCCAGATGAATGGAACATGTCATTTCGTCATACCATACAAAAGTTTAAGTTATATGCTAGTAAAGCGTATTTAAGTAAAACCGATCCAATTCAAACGATACAAGACTTAAAAGGGCATAGATTTGTTACCAGAATAGCAGAAGGTCATGAGAATGGCGTTGTCAAATTATATAATAATCAGCAGAAGAGAAGTATGACTGTTAATTTGAATGTCGTTGGTGTTGTTGGTATTGAATCAATTAAAATAGAACAATTGCAAAGCGGGGTAGGGATTGGAATATTAGACCCTTATTTAGCGGAAGGTGCAGGTTTAATCGAAATATTACCAGAATACTATGTTAATAGTTTGTATGATGTCGTTATATTAACTAAGCCTAATCATAGAGAAGTAACTGGTTTCATTGTTCAGAAACTTCGAGAAACTTTTAGTTAAATTGATCTATTAAAATCCAAGACTATTTTAAATTATATTTTCTTATTCAGGTAAATAGTGCTTTGACGATTGTGATAAGTTTTTTGATGCTTAATTTTTAAGTCATATACTGCTTTTTTGATATTCATAAAAAATAATCTATAAGTATAATCCACCTAACTTCATGAGCATATTGCGTATAATTTTTTGTTGTGATTACACAAAAGAATGACAAACGCAGCTGCTTAGAAAGTTACCTTTGAGTAGAAAATTTCACTGTAGGTAGGATATGGAAAAGAGTAAGTTAAATACGTTACAACAAAGCTGGTTATTAGAACTTTTCGTTAAAGGCTCTTCAGCTAGACATGCGGCAGAATTAGTTGGTATTAATCAATCAAGCGCAAATTATTACTTTGAGCGATTACGCAAAATCATACGCAACAATACTTTACTTGATTCTGGTGTAAATAATAAGTTAACGAAACTAAAATCGTATCTAGAAGATATTGATCCAATTATAAAAAATAGTACTCCAGTCTTTGGCGTTGTTAGTAAGGTAATGATAGAGACAGTCATGTTCACTGGTACAGAAATGGATAAATTATTGTTATTACTACTTTCAAAAGATGATATTGATGCACTTTTTTATAATACATCTGATCAGAATTATCATACCTATGATATTTCCAAGTTTGAGTGTTTTTGCATAGGAGATAATTATCAACAAGGCGAATGTAACGCAAACATTGAAGAATTTTGGCAGTTTACCAAAAATAATTTATCAAAATTTAATGGAATACCTGCTAAAAATTTTGATTTGTACTTAAAAGAGTGCGCCTGGCGATATAATCACCAAAATAATATTAATTTATCTAAGCAGATAAAATTCATGCTAAGGCAGGGTGGCATGTATTGGTTTTAAAATAGCTTAATTTTGTTGAAAATGATGGGTTGAAATTTATATTTGCTTGATAATTATGATTATTTTTAGGTTGAATTATTTTTGACCAATTTGATGGTTCAGGAAGTTTTTCTTAGTAACAATGGTTTTTATCTTATGCTGTCTCTTATACACATCTGACGCTGCCGACGAT
>CAJXRW010000447.1 GCA_913060525.1 uncultured Gammaproteobacteria bacterium | reverse complement strand
ACCGAGATCTACACAGAGTATATCGTCGGCAGCGTCAGATGTGTATAAGAGACAGCAATGTAATCCTGCGCGCTCCCCAAAGTTCTCAAAGCCTTAGGTGCACATTGCATCACATCTAAGAAAACGCTATTCCCTTCACATCTAGACACCAACCTACTGACCATTTCTAGCTGAAAAGAGCCTGTACCTAATAGAATATGTGATGCATTGATAAGGCTTATACCGTCATCAATTCGTTGCTCAATATCAACAGCTAATGTCATCTTTTCTGGCACAAGAATATATTCCGGCAGCCTTATCTTCATTTCAATAAGTTGGCGCAATAACTCATCCACATAAGCCCCGCCGCCAACTAGGATGTAATGATAATGATTTAGGTCTGCTAAATCACATTGCGTTCTTTTAGCCGCCGCTTCAAGGGCGCGTGCTTTATTTAACATACTGACTGTTCTGACTCAAAATACGACAGAACATTACCCACCGCATCATCCATATTGTAATACTTATAATCAGCTAATCGCCCAGCACTGATAATATTTTTAAAATATGCCAAGCGCTTTTTATATTGATCAAATTTTTGTTGATTATCCTGATTAAAAATCGGGTAATAAGGCACGTTTTTTGTGGGATCATTCCGGTTATAATCTTGGGGGTATTCTTTTACAATCACAGTTTGATCTAATCCTTGTTTAAGAATATGTTTAAACTCGGTGATCCGCGTATAAGCGTGTTCGTTGGGGTAATTGACTGTGGTATTAGGTTGAAACTCTGGTGTATCCAAGGTTTGAAAATCAAACTGTAATGATCTGTAGGGTAATTCGCCATCAGAGTAGTCAAATAATTGATCTAACATTCCAGTAAAAACCAATTTACCATTGAATTCTTGCCCCTTAAATTCCACTGATTTAGTTGCATCATTTAAGCGAATTAAACTAGTTGCGTCGGTATTTAGCCGCACCTCTATATTGTTATGATTTAATATCTTGGCGATAAGCTGGGTATAACCTTGGCTAGGAATAGCTTGATATTTATCATGAAAATAGCGGTCATCTCGTGAGATGACAATCGGTACTCTGGCAGTGACCTCAGGTGAAATATCTTCAGGTGAACAACCCCATTGCTTAGTCGTATAATTTACAAAAAATTTTTCGTAAACCAATTCTGCTAGTTGTTGCAGTGTCTCATAGGGGCTTTTTCTTAGCTCTAGAATGGGCACTCTGCCCCCAGCACCATAATGTTCAACTAACAAGCTTTCGATTTCCCGTGCTTGAACATTTGGATAAAGTTGATACAAAGTATTCAGATTAAAAGGGATGGGCACCAATTTACCATCAATAGAGCCCAATACTTTATGCTCGTATGGCGTCCACTGAGTAAACTGACTCAGATATTGCCACACTTGCTCTTTATTGGTGTGAAACAAATGAGGCCCATAATGATGTACCGTAATACCCGAGTCATCGATGTAGTCATAACAATTACCGGCAATATGAGGTCGCTGTTCTAACACTAAAACCTTTTTATTTTGCTGGCTGGCAAAACGTTCGGCCATTACCGCACCAGAAAAACCAGCGCCAACAACGATGACATCAAAACCAGACATCTAAGCAGCTTCACTTAACAGCTGTTTTAGTTGTTTAGCATCATGTCTACTTTCAAACACTGCGCGATGTTTGTCATTAAAAAAGTAATCTTTCTTAGAAGCTAGTTCTATGTATTTAATAAAGAGCTCATACGCTCCTCTGGTCAGAAAATATAAGGCTGCAGCAAACCTATGATGAGCAATTCCTGCATCGATGATTGTTTGACTAACACCAAACTGCGCAGCTTGTTGGCAGGCTAATTCAATATCCATCAATGATTGTTCGCGTCTGGCATAAGAACGACTGGTTTGCTGGCCAAAACTATTTTCATGAATACGGTAACGCCCTAATACTTCAGGGATAAAATCAACAGTAGCTTGTAAATACCCAGCATCTGTCTCTTATACACATCTGACGCTGCCGACGATCTACTCTGTGTAG
>CAJXRW010000446.1 GCA_913060525.1 uncultured Gammaproteobacteria bacterium | reverse complement strand
GAGATTTCTGCCTGTCTCGTGGGCTCGGAGATGTGTATAAGAGACAGATCTTGCGAGGGCATTTTTTCCATCACAGAATCATTTTTATAGCATGGTGTTTGTATTTGCTACATTTTTTGTTGGCTCAATTATTCGTCCATTTGGTGGTTTTATTTGCGGTATGATTGGTGACCGTTATGGTTATAAATTTATTATTAATCTATGCGTTATATTAATGGGTGTATCTACATTTTTAGTGGCATTGTTACCAACCTATGAGCAAATTGGTGTATTTGCTCCAATTATTTTGGTGTTGCTTAGAATGCTACAAGGGGTCTCAGCAGGTGGGCAATTCCCATCATTAATCACAGTAGGCGTAAATGATCATGAGAAAAAACAAGGTATGGCTGTTGGGTTCATTTTTTCAATATCATCTTTAGGATTTTTGCTTGCTACCATTGTGGGTTCAATTAGTGAATATTTTTTTCATAATGATGCAAGTATGGTGTGGCGATTTCCTTTTATATTAAGTGCAGTATTGTTTGTCATCTATATATGGATTAACCGAAAAGAGGATTACAGCAAAGCAGAAAAACCTAAAGCTAAAAAGCACAACGTGGTTAAGTCATTATTAAGGCAATGGACAGGAATTCTAACTGTTGTACTATTAACAACCATGTGTGCTTCATTGTACTTTTTGGTATTTACGTACCTAGTTAATTATCAAATTGATCATTTAAATATGACTGCTAACGGGGCATTTATATTGAATAGTATTATTTTATTTTTAGCCTGTATTTTATATCCATTATTTGGGTATATGTCTGATCGCATAGGTCATATAAAAGTTTTTGTATCTTGTTTGCTTTTACTTATCATTGCTATTTACCCATTGCTATATTTATTTGATACAAAGGAATTTATTTTAATGTTGATTGGGCTAAGTATATTTACTGCGCTCATGGCGGCAATACAAGGTGCGATCTCACCATACTTTTCTTCCGTATTCAAAGCAGAATGGCAAGCAACCGCCTGTGCGCTATCCTATAGTATAGGCAATGGTATTAGTGGTTCAGCTCCTTTGGTAGTAAGTATCTTTGTTCACTATATGGGTCATTATGGACTTACATTGTATGTTTTTTTGTTGGTTTTGATAGGTAGTGTTGGCGCAATATCATTATTATTAATCAAACCAAGACAGGGCATGGGTATTTGATAAATCTATCCAGCGAAATATTCACTATAATTCAATATAAATTGAAATATTAGGAATGAATGTGTTTGATAAATCAAAATTGGAGCATATCGCGTTTCCATTAGAAAGAAATTGTTTTGGCTGCAGTCCTACGAATCCAATTAGTTTAAAGTTAGAATTTTATCGACAGCCGCAGGGCAATAAAGTATATAGTTTTTTCACTCCCACAGAAAAATACGTGAGTTGGGGTAATATTACACACGGCGGTATTTCGGCAACAGTATTAGATGAAATGTCTGCCTGGGTTGTTATTATGACTAAAAAGTTGATGTGTGTAACTTCATCATTTGAATTGAAGTATCATGCTCCGCTCCTTATTAACAAGGAGTATATTATTACGGGTGAAATCGCTTTTGAGAAAGGTCGTACAATTGATGTTGCGGCAGAAATTATTGATGATACAGGTAAGCAATATGTTACTTCAACAGCAAAACTGATTACGTTAAGTCACACAAGAGCTAAATCTATGCAAATTATGAGTGAGCCAGATTTTGATGCATTATTGGAATTTTTGAACGGTTAAGGTAAATATAAAATGTTAAGTTTAAACGGTAGAATAGCATTGTGACAGAACCAAGAAACTATAAATATATTTATAACCTTAAGAATAGAACATGAATAAATTTAAAAATGTTTTTGTCGCGCTCATTTTAATTATTGAATGGTTCGAGTTTTCGTTTTATTTATATCTTGGTTATATATTTAGTGAGATATTTTTTCCGAAAGGCGATAAAAATGGTTTATTAATCTGTCTCTTATACACATCTGACGCTGCCGACGATCTACTCTGTGTAG
>CAJXRW010000445.1 GCA_913060525.1 uncultured Gammaproteobacteria bacterium | reverse complement strand
GATTTCTGCCTGTCTCGTGGGCTCGGAATGTGTATAAGAGACAGGCGATAAATACATGTGACGATTAATAAACCAATATAGCTTCCTTTTTCTGCTATGGTAGACCAATGTTTTTTGGCTTTATGTTCATTTTTATGTTTAATAATAGAGGGAATATTTTTGATCATTCCAAAAAATAATTTGGTATGCATCCAAGAGATCCGTACGTTATCTTTCAGCATGTTAAAGTGAGATGTACCATTTAGGGGGTAGATTACCTTGGTTGGAATGTAAATTGTTTTAATATTTTTCCAATAAAGTTTAACTAAAATTTCGATATCAAATTGCATGCGTTTACCAATAGCTTCACTGGATAATAGATTTAAGCATTCAGAAATTGGATATACCCGATAACCACACATTGATTCTTTTAAATCGTGGGATAGCGTTTCAATTGCCACCCAAAAATTGGTAATTTTTCGCCCATGTAATCTGCTTTTGGGTATTGAGCTATCATATATAGGTAGTCCTGAAATTATTTTATTTGGATTGTTCTTAGCTGCTTCAATAAACCTCGGAATATCGTTAATGTCATGTTGAAAATCGGCATCTATTTGGATGGCATGGGTATATCCTAGCGCTGTTGCGGTTGATAATCCAATAAAAATCGCCTCACCTTTTCCGCGATTAATATATTGTTTTTGAAGAGAAATTGATTTAAATCTGTCGTTAATTTCATCCAGGGTTTGTTTTGTCTCAATATCGCTACCATCATCGATAATAATGATTTTTAAACCATACTGTTCCAGATTTGATATTAATTTCACTATTGTCTGGTTGTGATTATATATGGGAATAATAATGCAGGGTTTCATTGAATAAATAGTCTATTTATATAAAGCTTAATCATAATGGATTTGACAGTGTTTTACGGCAGTGATACACGATTAATGGTTAATTAGGTGCGTCTAGTAGTTTAATAATTAGTTTTGAGTTTGGTTGAACCGTAATTTCATAAGGAAATAAATTCTCATTCTGTGATTTAATAATAAAATGATAGGTATCTGTAAGCGATCCATCGGGTTTTATGTTTAGGCGATCATGCTCTGTGGCGACCGTATTTATGATACTGAGCGGATAGGTTTTAATAATTTGGTTATTTGGTATGTTCTGGGTATCTGTCTTTAAGCCTTTATAGATAATAAAACCATGAACCCAATCATCCTCAGAACCACAGCTTGAATTGTTTTCTCCTATTGAGCAAATTAAAATATTTGAATTCTCTTGTTTGGCGGTTTTACTCGCCATATCAAGTACTTTTATAAGTGTTGCTTTAAATTTTTCATAACCATTGATTGAGGCATATGATTTTTGTTTTGAAGCTCCCATTAAGAATAAACCAATTATAATTGCAATAATACAAATTATGGGTAGGGCAATAGATAATACTTTTAAAATAGAACGGTTTTTTTTCATGCTCAGTAAATTTAATTTTGAGTTTAAATAAATATAGCGTTATTCGTCTAAAGCTTGAAGTACTTCATTCACATGTCCTTTTACTTTGACTTTACGCCATTCCTTTTTCAGTAAACCATTTTCATCAATTAAGAAGGTGCTGCGCTCAATCCCCATATATTTACGACCGTACATATTTTTTTCTTTAATAACATCAAAGTAGTTGCAGAGTATCTCATCAGGGTCAGAAATCAGTTCAAATGGCATATTATATTTTGTTTTAAAGTTTTCATGGGATTGAATTGAATCACGTGAAATACCAAACACCACGGCATTTTTTTTCTGTATTGCATCATAATTACTGGTAAAGTCGATGCTTTCACTGGTACAGCCAGGAGTGCTGTCTTTCGGATAAAAATATAAAATAACTTTTTTACCTTTAATCATTTCACTAGAAAATTGAGTGCTGGAGGTGGATTCAATTGGATTTATTACTATTTTTTGACCTATTTGCGCTTGAGACATAAATATACCTGTTAGTTTTATTATGTATTTGCTGTCTCTTATACACATCTCCGAGCCCACGAGACAGGCAGAA
>CAJXRW010000444.1 GCA_913060525.1 uncultured Gammaproteobacteria bacterium | reverse complement strand
ACGAGATTTCTGCCTGTCTCGTGGGCTCGGAGATGTGTATAAGAGACAGATCTCGTCGCGCTAAGGCTTCCCAAGAGCTCGTTGACGGTGGAGTTGTTTGACCATTACCGGAAGAATATCGAGGTTTGCCGCAGCAAGGGCCACCTAACGTACGCTACGGTCACACTACTGATATCACGCATCGATGCGGCCATCCATGAGCTTTCCGGTACGGGCAATGCTAAATGAGGTGTAAATGCCTAACAATCGCAGGCACTGGGACAAAATTTCCGCTGCGCTCCAGTTTGCCGGTGTTGCGGGCGTTACACCCAAAGTTAGTCGCGTTTAAACCTTATGCTTAGCAACAACATAAACCTCACTAGAACGCGCCCTTGATGAATCAGGTTTTTTGATTGAAACAGACTTATATTTTTTTCGTAACGAATCAACTAAATTATCAAACCCATTCCCCTGAAATACTTTTGCCAAGAATGAGCCATTTTTTTCTAAAACTTGGTCTGCAAAATCGACTGCTAATTCAACTAAATATAAAGACTTGGCTTGGTCAGTGGTTTTGTTGCCACTCATATTGGGCGCCATATCTGAAATTACCCAATTGATTGGTTTGCCTTCGGTTAGATTAATTAAATCCTGATAGGGCTGCTCTTCGGTAAAGTCACCTTGTATAAAGTCGACACCTGCTATTGGGTCAATATCCAAGATATCCAAAGCAAATATTTTACCGTTGTCGCCTAAAAGTTTGGTTAATACTTGTGACCAGCCACCAGGTGCTGCGCCTAAATCAACGACTGATTGACCTTTTGAGAATAATTTATATTTATCATTAAGCTCAATAAGCTTATAGGCAGCTCTTCCTCTATAGCCATCTACTTTAGATTGTTTAACGTAAGTATCTGAAAAATGCTCATCGAGCCAGTTTTTACTGCTTTTGGATTTAGCCATTTTGCCGTCAATTTGAAAAATATAATGCTATTGTAAATGATTCGCTTTTGGTTTTGTAGCGAATAAAATAAGATACTCGCATCTACTTTATATAATGGTGAATTATGAAGATCTTAGCTGTCACAACGAATGATATTCCTGGCAAAATGATTGTTGAGGTAAAGGGCATGGCACATGGGATTGTGGTGCGAACGCCTACTATTTCGCAAGGTATATTGGGTGGTTTAAAAAATATTATTGGTGGCGGAAATAAATCTTACGGTGCTATGTGTGAAAAAGCGCGTGAGGATGCCTACCAAAAAATGCTAATGGATGCGGCTCGCATGGGTGCTAATGCCGTTATTGCGGTTAGATATGATTCAGATAGCATTGGCGGGACATCTGCGGCAAATGAAGTTTTTTGTTATGGTACTGCCGTTCGGGTTGAATAATTTTTTTAGTTCAGCTTTACAATAAAAAATAATTGTACTACTGTAATAGTACATTACTACATTTTAGCAAGTATGCGAGATCAAAACAAAGAGCTTAATAACTTATATCAGGCAATATCCTCAGTTGCTTCTGTTGATGAAGCAAAGTTGTTTTTTGAAGATATTGCGACACCTGCCGAGCTTCAGGCATTATCAGACCGTTGGCTTGCATTAAAAGAACTTAAAAAGGGAAAATCTTATCGCACTGTTTCGAGTGAAACTGGCATTAGTGTGACCACAGTTGGCAGGGTGTCCAGGTGTATTCATGCTGGAAGTGGCGGGTATAACATTATTTATAATAGACTGAATAAGGATCAAGAAAATGAAATCCAGTAGGCTTAAAATCGCAATTCAGAAAAAAGGGCGTTTATATGATGACTCAATGGAGTTGCTTAAAAACTGTGGTGCAAAATTAAAGCCAAGCAAAAGTGATCTATATTGTCATGCAGAAAATATGCCAATCGATGTTTTATTTGTGCGTGATGATGATATCCCCACGCTGGTTAAAGACAATATTTGTGATATTGGTATTGTGGGTGAAAATGTTTTGTTTGAGTGCGATTACGATGGCGATCACACAAAGTCTTCATTTGAAGCTGTCTCTTATAGACATCTGACGCT
>CAJXRW010000443.1 GCA_913060525.1 uncultured Gammaproteobacteria bacterium | reverse complement strand
TCTACACAGAGTAGATCGTCGGCAGCGTCAGATGTGTATAAGAGACAGCCTTAAACCCTAAAGCTGCTGCTGAGGAAAAAGTTAAAGATAACCGCTTTAAATCTGATGCTTGGCGTGAGCAACCCTATTTTAATTTTATTAAAGAGTGTTATTTAGCAACGTCTGAACATATTAATACTTCAGTTTCAAAAATTGAAGGTCTCGATGAAAAGACATCTAAAGAAGTTGAGTTTTATACCAAACAGATGGTAGATGCTCTATCCCCTTCTAACTTTGTATTAACGAATCCCGATGTGTTAGAAGAAACCGTCAAAACTAAAGGTCAAAATTTGGTTAAAGGTTTTGAGAACATGTTAGAAGACATGAAAAGAAATGACGGCGCGGGTGTGACTAATTTTAAAATGACTGATTTCGACCAGTTTACCATTGGTAAAAATATTGCTATTACACCTGGAAAAGTTATATTTGAAAATAAAATGCTACAGCTGATTCAATATAGCCCTCAAACAGAACAGGTACACGAAACACCTCTTTTAATTATTCCACCATTTATCAACAAATATTACATACTTGATCTAACTCAGAAAAAATCATTTGTAAGCTGGATTGTTAATCAAGGTTATACTGTATTCATGATTTCTTGGGTTAACCCTGATGAAACTTACCGTGATACTCAATTCGAAGATTATATGACACAGGGTTTATTACCTTCTTTTGATGAAGTATTAAAAGCAACGGCTCAAAAGAAACTTAATGTAATTGGTTATTGTATTGGTGGTACACTATTAGCCGCAACCTTATCCTATTTAAAACAAAAGCGTAAAAATATAATTAATAGTGTCACATACTTTACTGCATTAATTGATTATGCTGATCCTGGCGAGCTAGGCGTATTTTTATCTGAAGCTCAGGTTGAAGATATTATAAAAGAAATGAATGATATTGGTTATCTTGATGGTCGACGCCTTGCTGCATCATTTAATCTATTAAGAAGTAATGATCTAATTTGGAACTACTACATAAACAACTACTTATGTGGTAAAGAAGCATTCCCTTTTGATTTATTATACTGGAACTGTGATTCAACCAATATGGCAGCTGCATCACATGCCTATTACCTAAAAGAAATGTACATTAACAATAACTTATCCAAACCAAATGCGCTTGAATTTGATGGCGTAAAAATTGATGTTAGTAAAGTCAATATTCCAACTGTATTTATCTCAGCAGAGAAGGATCATATTGCACCTTGGAAAGGCACTTATACAGGTGCGAAATTATTAAGTGGAGAGATTGATTTTATCCTGGGTGGCTCAGGTCATATCGCAGGTATTGTTAATCCTCCAGAAAAACAAAAGTATGGTTTTAGAACTAACGATAAACTCTATAATACGCCCGAAGAATGGGAAGAAACATCAACTCATCACGAAGGCTCATGGTGGCCATATTGGGAAGAAAGCTGGCTAAGATCAAAATCTGGAGAAAAAATTGAAGCACGTCACCCACAAAATGCTATTGAGGATGCTCCAGGACGATATGTTAAAAAATCTATCTTAGACAAATAAACATTGTTCCCCTATTTTCTATCTGGTCAAATTTGCCCATTTATTTTCATCTACTATACTTACCCTATATTTAAGATAGCATTAAGCTAACTGACGATAGCCGAGCTTTAAAGGTAATTAGGTTAAATTCTTAAAAGAAGATTTCTTATCCAAATACTACGAATAGTTTAAACACTTAGTTCACAGCCTTTTCTACCCGACCATTTGATTTCCTAACCGTGTATTTAACCGTGTAATTTTTTTCGGTAGACTCCCCGCCTAATGCCCATATCCAGGTTAAGATAACCACAAACCAATTTGTTGGCCAATACACCATTGTCGCCAATATTGCTACAGTAATTCTAGGAGCCAATAACCATCCACACCAAAACCAAAATCCAGACCAAGCACAAGCTATTCCACTAAACAGCATGGTTAATCTAGGAACTGTCTCTTATACACATCTGACGCTGCCGACGATCTACTCTGTGTA
>CAJXRW010000442.1 GCA_913060525.1 uncultured Gammaproteobacteria bacterium | reverse complement strand
TACACAGAGTAGATCGTCGGCAGCGTCAGATGTGTATAAGAGACAGATTTTAGATATATCAAAAATTGAGGCGGATAAATTAGAACTAGAACAGGAAGAATTTAATTTATACGCAGCGATTGAAGATGTCATTATGCTAATTAAACCGTTAGCACTTGAAAAAGGTTTGACGTTAGATTTGGATATTCCAGATGGGCTACCCAGTATTGTTAATGGTGATCAGTTAAGGCTAACGCAAGTATTAACCAATTTGTTGGGCAATGCCATTAAGTTTACCAACAAGGGTGGGGTGTTCGTTAGTTTGAAAATGCTTAGAATGCGTGACTCCAAGCAAAAATATGCACTTGAAATTCGAGATACTGGTATCGGCATGAGTCAGCAACAAATTAAAAAACTATTTGAGCCATTTTCTCAAGCAGATAGTTCTACTACACGTAAATATGGTGGAACAGGACTTGGTTTAGCAATTTCAAAGCGTATTATTGGTAAAATGGGTGGTGATATTCAGGTAGAAAGTGAATATCAAAAAGGCTCTTTATTTCGGTTTACCTTTGTTTTGGAAGATGTGCATACTGGCATTATTTCGTCTTCTCAGCCGCAAACAACTGAAAAAGCATTAGTATGGGATCAGTCTTATGGGAAAGATACCAATATTGCTAAAATGCTTCAAATGGTTCAGGTGGGTTCTGATGTGGCGGATTCTGAAGAAACTTTTATTGATTTAATCGCCGATCCAGATAATAAATATGATTATATCCTGTTGGCTATTCACCAACTTTATAATCCTAAAAAATTAAAAGCAGGTATCCTGATGGATATTGAAAGTTTTTCCATTGCAAAAGTGATTATTTTGGCTTATGACTTTGAATATAAAATTAAGGAATTCACAGATGTAGTTGGCGTTAAACATTATTTATCTAGACCTTTTAGGCTGGAAACATTAAGCCAAGCTTTAGCTGCTGATACCAACTTTGAAGAAGAAGCTCAAGATGAAGAAATGATAGAGCCAAAAGAATCATTCAGGGTATTAGCAGTTGATGATAATGAAATAAATTTAAAATTGTTGACCATGTTATTATACAATTTTGGCGCGACTGTGGTTAAAGCAAAGGATGGTAAAGAGGCAGTAGATATTGCCAAAGAGACACCGTTTGACCTAATATTGCTTGACCTTCAGATGCCTGAAGTGGATGGCTTTAAGGCTTGTAAATTAATAAGAGAACTCGACCAGTATACTTACACACCCATTATTGCTTTAAGTGCTGATATCATGGGTGACAATACAGATAAGATGTTAGCGGTAGGATTTACCGAATTTTACTCTAAGCCAATTGGTGAAGATAAATTATCTATTATTTTAAATAAATATATTTTTAAAGTGAGTCGTCAAGTTGCACGTGGTGAGAATGTGAATGTCAGACGATTTTCTGAGGCTTTGGTGGTTGGAGAAAAAGCTGAATATATCGATATGGGGTTGGGGAAACGGCTTGCAAATGGTAGTGAAGAAATGGCAACAGAAATGCTTGCCTTGCTAATAAAGGATTTACCAGAAAATAAATTAAAAATATCAGAATATTATGAGAATAATCAATTAGAAAATCTACAGTCAGTTGTACATAAACTTCATGGAGGATGTTGTTATTGTGGCGTACCAATATTGAAAGATGCAACTGATGCATTAGAATGTGATTTGAAAGCAAATCTTAAAAAAGAGGAAATAAGTGAAAAATTTAATACACTTATTCAAGCAATTGAGGAAACTTTAAAGGCTTATGAGGAAAGATTTAGTATTTAGTAGACTTAAAAATATTATTATATCTTTGTTGGTATCATCGTTATGTGTATCAGGTGCTGTTGCAGATGATGATACCGATGAGCAAACCATGGCTGAAAAACAACAGTCCTCGGTAGAATATGCTCAAAATATCTATCAACTCTTATTAGCTGAAATGGCAGTTTCACGTGAAGAATATAATAATGCTTTAGCATTATATATAAACTGTCTCTTATACACATCTCCGAGCCCACGAGACAGGCAGAAATCTC
>CAJXRW010000441.1 GCA_913060525.1 uncultured Gammaproteobacteria bacterium | reverse complement strand
ACGAGATTTCTGCCTGTCTCGTGGGCTCGGAGATGTGTATAAGAGACAGTTTCAACATGGGGGCAGTTTTGAATAAGCTGATAATCAAACTTATTCAGTTTTTTAGCATAATCATTAATTTGCCCTAAAGTGTCACAAGCGATATCTGAGCCTGTTATCTTAGACTTTATTGTTTTAACAAACTCATTATCCTGGATTTGCATAACATACTTATATCGTCTTGGTACAACGACCAATTTTGCATTTTCATGCTGTTGGAAATATTTTTTTGCTTCGCTAATATTCATGACTTACTCCTTTTTTGTTTCATCAGCAACAGAACAAAGTGTATACCCAGCTAACATAGCAATAAGTAGAAGAATAACCGTCATCACATAGTCGTTAAATGGTAATCCAGTGGTATATTTTAATGCGATTAGAACGATTAATATTAAAATGCATAGTAAAAATTTAAGCTTAGATTTCATTATTATCTCCTCAATAAAAATGCTTGTTTTTATCAGACAAATCTGAAACTGTTAATGTTTTCTTTTTACCCCATATCGCATGGAACGAATATAGTTTGTATATCGCGATAATAATGAATGCTACCAAAGCAACATAAAATAAACTTGTAAGCGTATATTTTCCTGGCATCGAGTTCCACAATGTTAGGCTATCATTGGGCGAAAGACTTGACGGAAATATAAACGGATACAATACTAAACCTGTTGATCCAATTGCTGAAAACACCATTCCAATACTTGCCCAAAAAGCCAATGCAAACTTGTTAATATGATTTAAATAAAGGGTTAATACTAAAAATATCACCACCCCAATACCACCTAAAAACTTCCAAGGATGCGCTAATAAGTTATCAAACCAAGCATATTGAGAATATATCACTTCAATATCACGTGGATTTCCTGGAATGTTATGATAATTAAACCCCATACCTGTAAATACCAAGAGCGAGCCTATAATGAAGAACACAATAAATAGAGTTGTAAATATCCAGTGAAGTTTCTTTGCAAATACTCTTATATTGTCTTCTGTTCTGCGAGCAATATAAATGGAGCTATGGGATAAAATTAATGTAAGGGAAACCAATCCACCGACGATACCAGTTACATTTAATAAATCCCAAAAGCTCTCCTGAAAATCTGATCTTAAAAATATAGGGTCAATTCTATAACCAAACCCTATAAATGCATTGGCAGAGGCGACACCAAATATAAGTACAGGAAAAAATGCACTAACAAATAATGCAACATCCCATGCTTTTCTCCACTGACTGCTTTGGATTTTTCCACGATAATCATAGCCCACCGGTCTTAAAAAGAAGCTCCATAGAACAAAGTACATAGCAACAAGCAGACCTGAAAATGCAGTTGCATATAGTGGCGGGAAAACCACGAACATTAAGCCACCCAAGAATATAATCCAGGTATTGTTTCCATCCCATACTGGGGCGCTCGTGTTAAGAACGACTCTCTTCTCACCTTCATCTTTTATCCAAGGGAAAATCATGGTAACACCAAGATCATATCCAGCCGTTGAAGCATATATACAAAAAATAATGCCTAGAACGATCCACCAATAAAATTGCAAAAACTCATAACTCATGACTATGCCTCCTCTTCATTTTTTTTCAAATAATCTTTTGGACCTAACCTTGCATATTTAAACATCAAGAATAACTCAACAATGAACAAGGCAATATATATAGAAGCAAACCCAATTAAAGAAATAACCAAGGTGCTGACATCATGCGAAGATGAACCAATACCTGTCGGCATCATCTCATGTACAACCCAGGGCTGTCTGCCGTTTTCACATAGAACCCACCCAGCTTCCACAGCGATATAAGGAGTGGGTATAATTAGCAATAATCCCCAAAGCATATATTTCTTGATAGGTTTATTTCTAAAAATTTTATAGACAACAATAATTAACGCTAAGAGCATTATGCCCCACATTGCCAGCATAATTCTAAAAGACCAAAATGCGGTCGATACATCTGGAACTGTCTCTTATACACATCTCCGAGCCCACGAGACAGGCAGAAATCT
>CAJXRW010000440.1 GCA_913060525.1 uncultured Gammaproteobacteria bacterium | reverse complement strand
ACGAGATTTCTGCCTGTCTCGTGGGCTCGGAGATGTGTATAAGAGACAGAATAAACGCAAAACAGCAGCAATTGCTGCCATACCACTTGTATAGGCAAACGAATATTTTGCATTATCAATTGAGGCTAGTTGTTTTTCTAATGTCTTACGTGTTGGATTACCACTACGTGTATAATCAAACTCACCATTTTGGTCTGCTTTTTCCTGGCTAAAGGTTGAAGTTTGATAAATTGGCGTACTGTTTGCTCCATATTGATCTGTATTTTCAGCAAAATGGATTAGCTTCGTATTTGGTTTCATTAAACTCCCCTAAACCGCAGCGAGAGCATCATCTATATCTTGAATAATGTCATTTACATCTTCCAAGCCAACTGAAAGACGGACAAGCCCATCTGTAATACCAATTTTTAACCGATCTTCTTTTGGCACTGGACCATGCGTCATTGAAGCAGGATGCGTTAATATGGTTTCGATTGAGCCTAAATTTTCAGCTAAAGTACATAATTTTGTCGCATTTAAAAACTTAACTCCACTGTCATATCCACCTTTAACTTCAAAACAAAGCATACCACCAAAATCTGATTGTTGTTTTTTCGCTAATTCATATTGAGGGAATGATTTTAAACCTGGAAAAGCAATGCTTTCAATTTTCGGATGAGATTCTAAAAATTCAGCAACTTTTAACGCATTAATACTATGCTGTTTAATTCTTAAAGGTAACGTTTTAATGCCTTGCAAAGTTAGCCAAGCTTGAAACGGTGATAAAATATTTCCCGTTGCATTCTGAACAAACCTGAACTCTTCCAAATATGCTT
The DNA here is from genome assembly GCA_913060525.1 of uncultured Gammaproteobacteria bacterium. Taxonomy (GTDB): domain Bacteria; phylum Pseudomonadota; class Gammaproteobacteria; order Francisellales; family Francisellaceae; genus CAJXRW01. The sequence continues at coordinate 1,237 of CAJXRW010000440.1, read as the reverse complement.
CGTTATTAGAAAGCAACGCACCACCAACAGTTGCATTATGCCCATCAATGTATTTTGTGGTTGAATAAAGCACGATATCTGCACCTAGCTCAAATGGTTTCTGTAAGGCAGCAGTTAAAAATGTATTATCAACCGCCAAAGGTATATTATGCGCTTTTGATACTTTTGAAATTGCTTCGATATCTGCAAGCTTCATCGTTGGGTTCGCTGGTGATTCGATAAAGATTAATTTTGTATTTGGTTGAATGGCAGCTTCAATGTTTTTAGTATCTGTAGTATCAATATAGGATGCTGTTACACCAAATTTATTTAATACTTGACGCAATACTCTCACCGTACCGCCATAAACCACATCACCACAAATAATATGATCACCTGATTTTAATAGCGCCAACAACAAGCTTGTTGTTGCTGCCATGCCAGTTGTATAACATACAGCAGGAGAAACATTTTCAAGATCACCTAGTTTTCTTTCTAACACAGAAACTGTTGGATTTCCACTACGAGAATACGTATAACCCTTATCTTCACCAACTGCCGCCTGAGCATAAGTCGTCGTCTGATAAATGGGGGTTAAAATCGCACCTGTAGTTGGATCTGGCTCGACACCAGCATGAATAACATTTGTATCGAAGTGTTTATATAGTTTTGATTTCTTTGACATGTTTGCAACCTTTTTTCTATTTTAACATTAGCTTAATTTATTAAGAAATACGCACTTAGCGACTATTACAAGCCTGGGTACTGGCATTGAGAAAAGGTTGGGGATATTAAGCTTACTTATCCGTTACTTTGCTCAACCCGTGCAGCAGCACCCAGGTTAAGCATCATCATTCGCTTTGATTTTTTTGTAAGCATAAATAACAAAAATGATTTATTCATTAATCAATAATTTAGCGATTCTATTTTAAATAAGCAAGGACATAATTAAATAAATGGTTAAATGTTTGATATGAATTACTTACAATGCCTACTAAATAATATTTACAAGTATAACCTGTCGTTATAAATAACATTAAGCAAACGATACAATTCATAGTTTAATATAAGTTGATATACTTTACCTATAGCCCAATTGCTTTCAATTAACAATGGATAAATTTAAAACAGCTCTTATCATCGTCCAAAGAAGTAATGGTGATGTATTATTAACTTCTCCATTAATTCATCAACTTAAACAGGCATACCCCTGTCTCTTATACACATCTCCGAGCCCACGAGACAGGCAGAAATCTCG
>CAJXRW010000439.1 GCA_913060525.1 uncultured Gammaproteobacteria bacterium | reverse complement strand
CTACACAGAGTAGATCGTCGGCAGCGTCAGATGTGTATAAGAGACAGTTATTACATTTAACAGGATATGATCTTTCAATTGATGATATTAAGAACTTCCGTCAGTTACACTCTAAAACAGCAGGTCATCCTGAATATGGCTATGCACCTGGAATAGAAACAACAACAGGGCCATTAGGTCAAGGTCTGGCGAATGGTGTCGGTATGGCTTTAGCTGAAAAAGTTTTAGCCGCCGAATTTAATAGAGATGGGCATGATATTGTTGATCACCACACTTATGTTTTTGTTGGTGATGGATGTTTAATGGAAGGGATTTCTCATGAAGTTGCTTCATTGGCAGGAACATTAGGTTTAGGTAAATTAATCGTTTTTTGGGATGATAATGGTATTTCGATAGACGGTGAAACAAAAGGTTGGTTCACTGAAAATGTGGCTGAACGTTTTACCGCTTATGGCTGGCATGTTATTTCAAATATAGATGGTCATAATAAAGATGATATTGACTTGGCGATTACAGCAGCAAAACATACCACCGATGCGCCTACACTTATTTGTTGTGAAACAAAAATTGGTAAAGGTTCCCCAAATAAAGGAGGCAAGGCTTCTTCACATGGTTCACCTTTAGGGGATGATGAGATTGCGTTAACACGTAAAGCACTAAATTGGAATTATGGTGCATTTGAAGTACCAAAAGAGATATATGAAGCTAACAATGCGATAGAAAAAGGTCATGGCTTTGAAAAACTCTGGAAAAAACATCTTGAGCAATATACCAAAGCGCACCCTAAGGATGCGGCTACATTATCCAGAAGATTAAACGGTGACTTGCCGTTAAATTGGGATAAATTTAAACAAGATTGGTTAAGTGAGTTATTAGCAGCCGCACCAAAAGTTGCAACGCGTAAGGCTTCACAAATGGCACTTGATAAGCTAAGTGAAGTCTTTGAAAATTTATTTGGTGGTTCTGCAGATTTAACAGGCTCCAATTTAACAAATTATAAAGATATTAAATGGGTCAATAATGGCGACTTCTCTGGTCATTATTTATCTTATGGGGTGCGTGAATTTGGGATGGCAGCCATGATGAATGGTATCTATCTGCATGGTGGCTTTATTCCATACGGTGGAACATTCTTGGTCTTTTCTGATTATGCGCGTAATGCAATTCGCATGAGTGCCATTATGAAATTACCAGTTATCTATGTCATGACGCACGATTCTATTGGTTTGGGTGAAGATGGTCCAACGCACCAACCTGTTGAGCATGTCTCTAGTTTGCGCTTAATTCCAAATTTAAATGTATGGCGTCCAGCGGATGCTTTTGAAACGGCTGTTGCCTGGCAAGTTTCTGTAGAAGAGAGTAAAACACCTTCCTTATTAGCACTATCTCGTCAAGGTTTACCAACAGTTGTTGAGACTGTAGAGACGGCATGTGAAATTCGTAAAGGGGGTTATGTGCTTAGAGCAGTAAATAATGCGCAAGTAACCATAGCAGCGACTGGATCAGAAGTTGAACTGGCCGTTAAGTCTGCTGAAGTCTTGGCTGAAAATGGTATACAGGCTCAGGTTGTTTCTGTTCCTTGTGTGGAAAAATTTAACCAGCAAGGTCAAGACTATGTTCACCGTATTATACCAAGACATATTCCTGCTGTTTTTATTGAGGCTGGGAGTACAGCTTTATGGCACCAGTTTATGCCAGTAAAAGGTAAAGTGATTGGTTTAGATCATTTCGGAGAGTCTGCACCTGCTGAGGAAATCTTTAAAGAATTTGGATTTACAGTAGAAAATGTGGTATCAACGGTTGAGTCTTTAATCAATTAATATTTGCAAAAAGGAGAAATATAGATGGCAATTCGTATCGCAATTAATGGTTATGGTCGTATTGGGCGTAATGTGCTGCGCGCTATTTATGAAACAAATCAGCAAAGTGAACTTAAAGTTGTAGCTATCAATGATATGGCAAACTTAGAAATGAATGCACATCTGACAAAATTTGATACCACCCATGGTACTGTCTCTTATACACATCTCCGAGCCCACGAGACAGGCAGAAATCTCG
>CAJXRW010000438.1 GCA_913060525.1 uncultured Gammaproteobacteria bacterium | reverse complement strand
TCTACACAGAGTAGATCGTCGGCAGCGTCAGATGTGTATAAGAGACAGTTCATTAACTCTTTTCCTGATGCGCTCCACAATGAATCTTTGTACTCGTCAGCCAAAAATGTGCCAAAAGATTTCTTCTCATCAGCATTCGCTGTTAATGCCATTAAGCTTATCCCACATAATAATATTGATTTTTTTATCATATCCATCCTTAATAGTTTTTACCTACGCCGTGAGTATAGTGATGGAATATTAAACTTCGAATAGTTGAATTAACCGATAGGGAGGCAAAATAAACCACACTCTTCCGAGCTAACAAGCGGACAAAATTAAGCCTATACTTATATTAACAAGCCAAATAACAGCCTGAGTATGTATGAATAAAAATATCTTTGAAGGTATTCAATACTTTATAACCATTGCCCAATTTGGTTCAATACGTCTGGCAAGTAACCACTTGGGGGTTGAGCAAAAAACCATTCGCCATAAAATAAAGCTGCTTGAGAAATATTTAGGGATAGCACTTATTGAATCATCTAGTATAGGTTCAACTTTGACAGATAAAGGCTGGGAAATTCATGGCGCTTTAGCTAATGACTTTCAGGGTCTGGTTAATAAAGTAGAGGTCATAAGCAAAGGTGAAAAACCTAATCAAAGAACGGAACAATTTAAAATCTTTATGCCAGCGGGTACAGCCAACTTATTTTCAATACATATTGTCCCAAAGTTATATAAAATGTTCCCAAACATTTCTGTTGATATTGTTTCATTTAACCTTAAATATATTCTTTTTTATGGCTCTCAACTTAAGAATATTATCAATAATATGGACATGATCATTCTGGATGACATTACCTTATCAATTATTCATCCAGATGACTGGCGAATTGTTTCCAGATATGTAGAAAAACTGTACTTACATACCAGCAGAAGTTACTTAGATAAAGTTGGACCAATAGAAAATATTAAAGACCTTGATGGTTTAGATTTTATCGGTAAAGCTGGCATCCATAATCAAAATGGTAATATCCATTTAATTAATCATAAAACGGGAGATGAGCAATCCATTAACTTTAATATTATTTTTAATGCAGAAACCGAGCTAGTTAAAGCATACCTTCTAAATAAAGGATTGGGCATTTCAATGCTTGGTCGCTCTACACTACACAGCATCTCTTTGCATAAAGATTTGCAGTTAGTTCCTTTGTTAACAGACTACAACAATAAAAAAGATATTAACTACTCAATTCTGACAAAAAATAGCGTCTCACATCCACAATATGCCAAAGAAGTGACTAAACTAATCAATGAAGCAACCGATAGTTGGGTGGCTTATGATTAAAAAAACAGTGTATTAGTATTACATAAAAACCATATTTCTTAACTGCCAGATATTCTCTTAAATATTTATATCCTAATTGCACTAACTTGAGCAATTGAGCTTAATACAGACATTATCATTATCTGACACCGAATCGAGTTCAGCAAGCAACTGGGTTTTATTTGCAGCATGGCTATTTTGTCCGCAGGCTCAGTCAATACAACTCTTCTATTGATTATTAATTAAACTATACAATGCTCAGGTCAAGATTATATTTCAACTAACCTGGAGCCCCCATGTCTAAAAAATTATTAAACAGCCTAATTTGTTCAACATTAGCTTTATCAGCCTATGAATCTGCAATGGCGACTGAAAACTGGAATACAAACAATGTCTATCACCAAGGAGATGTTGTCATACTAAGCAATGGGAATACCTATAAAGCCAAATGGTGGACACAAGGTGAAAATCCTGCTGAATCTGGCGAATGGGGTGTTTGGCAATTAATTAGCCAACAGTCAGAAACACCAAACAATCCAACACCTACGCCGACACAAAATTCTAATTGGAATGAAAGTGAAGTTTATACAGGTGGCTCGATCATTGAATACAATGGCAATACCTATAAAGCAAAATGGTGGACTCAAGGTGAAAACCCTGCTGAATCTGGACAATGGGGTGTATGGAAATTAATCAGCGAACCAACACCAGTACCAACACCAGTACCAACACCAGTACCAACACCAGTACCAACA
>CAJXRW010000437.1 GCA_913060525.1 uncultured Gammaproteobacteria bacterium | reverse complement strand
CTGTCTCGTGGGCTCGGAGATGTGTATAAGAGACAGATAAAAAGCAAAGCAAATGTTTGAATTTATTTAATTTCAGATAAAAAAAAGCACAACCATTTGTTGTGCTCCATCATTAAAAACTTATTAGATGTTAACCAGCGTTTGTTGTAACAACATTTCCAGTTACATTAGATAGATTACATTCATGCTGATACTGCTGGAACTTCATCTCGATGATTATTGTACCACGCCCCTTTGTTGCACTGTCACGCTGATCACCTTGCTCTGTTGTCACTTTGGTAATGATGCCATCAGAGAAAGTACTTTTTGATGTAATTTGACCTTTACCAGTGCTACCAACTCTATCAATTTGAACAAGGTCAAGTGATTTTAATTTATCTTTACTATTAATAACATTCAATGTTAAAGCAGTAATACCATGATAGGCAGGCAATTTAAACCATACCTTAGTTTCTAAAGCTGCTTGCGAGTGATCTGCACCACCAAAGCTTGAATTATGTGGCTGCTCAAAATCAAAGCCCCAATCGTAAACCAATGTATGGTCAGCACTAGCCGGTGATGAAGTAAAGCTATTACGACCTGCTATTTTTTCAGAACCAGCATTCTGTGTAATAACACCATGATTATCTGACTCAAGTTTCATATATATTGGCATGTTTTCCTCTCTTAATTTTATTAACGTAAAAAATGTCAGCGCAATTGTAATTGAATTCTTGATGTTTTTCTAGCCAATTTTTCGAGAAAAATATAGTTAGTCATTTACTATTTGTTGATTATTTTTATATATTACTGATTTACATTTATTTTTTATGATTTTGGATTGACTGATGCATAAATTATCGAACTTTTAATTTATAATTCTATACTCAGATTTACCTGTGCAGCCCGCCAAACAAAATACCGCATGGCAACAAAAAAATATTTTCGTTATGATAAAAATACACTTCAATACTAAACAATACGCTGAAAAGCTTATCAACTGGCAAAAAAGACATGGGAGAAATAATTTACCTTGGCAAGCATCATTAGATCCATATTCTGTATGGATTTCAGAAATCATGTTACAGCAAACTCAGGTTAAAACAGTCATCCCATACTACAATAAATTTATTTCCAGGTTTCCAAACATTCAAACCCTGGCAGACGCAAATGAAGATGAAATCTTAAAATACTGGGCTGGGTTAGGATACTATGCCAGAGCAAGAAATTTACACAAAACAGCAAAAATTATTGCATTTAATTTAAACTGTGTATTTCCTAACACATTTGAGAATATTATCTCTCTACCTGGAATTGGAAAATCTACAGCAAATGCAATTTTATCAATTTGTTACGGACAAGCAGCGCCAATTTTAGATGGAAATGTTAAACGTATATTTTCACGCCTATTTACTATCAATAATCCAAATTCTAGTAAGTCTATAGAAAATATGCTTTGGGATATCAGCAACAATCTAATGCCTAAAACCGAGACAAATGTATACACACAAAGCTTAATGGATCTGGGGTCTCTCATTTGTACCAGAACTAAGCCAAATTGTACTATGTGCCCAATTAACATTTTCTGTTTAGCCTATAAAGATGGAACCGTAAATTCATACCCTGTTCCTAAAATAAAAAAAATAAAACCACAAAGATCAACTACTTTTTATATCTATAAAACTTCAGATAAAATTCTACTTATCAAAAATCAGCCAGAAGGTATCTGGGGAGGACTCTACTCATTACCCGAGATTTCAACATTACAAGAAAATATGAAAGAGACTAAAATTATTTTAAAAGAGCAGCGGCATATATTCACTCACTTTATATTGTACTTTGATGTTATGTTAATTTCCGTGAAAAACCAACAAGACATAGCACCACAAGAAAAATTAGTATGGGTGCCCCTGAATAAAGTTGATCAATACCCAATGCCAACACCCATAAGAAAAACCTTTCAATATTATGTCGACCATATCTAATTCTTTTTGAACCATTTATTCAATTTAGATTCAAATTTTTCTGCTGATTTAGCTGCTTTAGGATACTTTAATTTTAATTCTTCATAATATTTTTTAAATCTAGGTGAAATT
>CAJXRW010000436.1 GCA_913060525.1 uncultured Gammaproteobacteria bacterium | reverse complement strand
GCCTGTCTCGTGGGCTCGGAGATGTGTATAAGAGACAGATCAAGAGTAAAATCCAGCTTTATTAGGGTTGCATATAATGGCAGGATAAAAAATGGCAGATAGCCATACAGCAAGCCAACATGCATTGAGAAATTGTTATAAATTAACGGGAGTCGATCAAGTCCTATCCAGGTTAGAAAAGTATTTGCCAGCCCATGGTTTTGTAAAATAGTAACCCAGGCGTAAGCTCTTAGTAAAAATGAAGTCCAATATGGAATAATAATCAGCATCAGTAACAGTGTTCTAACGGAAGGAGATGCTTTAGCCATGGCGTAGGCCATAGGGTATCCAATTAGAATACATAAAATCGTGGTGCTGATAGAAATTTGTATAGAATTTAAAATTGAGATGAAAAATAAATCATGCTCAAACATGTACAAATAATTTCCAACTTTAAGGATAATTTGCAATGTTTGATCACTGTATACCAGCAATGGTGTAAAGGGTGGGATTGTATTTGCTGGCATCGAAAAACTAATGCGCAATACAAAAAAGAAGGGCAATAATAAGAAAGCAATAAACCAAAAAAATGGTACGCTAACTATTAGCCTCCTAGACCAATGTGATTTGTCGAAAATTTCGCTCAATTTTTTCATGAATATAAAACCATTGCATTATGATCTTCCCAGGTTAGGTAGACTGTGTCTTCCCAAGTTGGGTGATCTGATTTTCTTTCAACATTGAAGTCAGTAGCTTTTGCGATTAAACCATATGGTAATCTGACATGGTATGTGGAAAGTCCACCTAAATAGGCAATATCCCCAACCTTGCCTTTAAGACAATTTACGGCTGTTTCTTCATCATAATTTTCTGGCGGTTGCTTGGAGATCATGATTTTTTCTGGCCGTAAAGCAACCCAAACTTGTTGCCCTTTTACAGCATCTAGGTTGCGGTTTACTTGAAATTCAGTTTTTGCTTGATTTGATTTTATAATACTTTTACCCATTGAAGTTGATTCTATATATCCTTCAAAAATAGTAGATGTACCAATAAATTTAGTAACAAACTGGCTTTGAGGGAATTCATATATTTCATTTGCTGTACCTACTTGTTCTAGACAGCCATCATTCATAATGGCAATTCGAGTAGACATGGTCATGGCTTCTTCTTGGTCATGGGTGACCATAATAAAGGTTCCGCCTGTTTTCTCTTGAATATCCACGAGTTCAAATTGCATTTGTTCGCGTAAATTTTTGTCTAAAGCAGATAGCGGTTCATCAAGCAAAATAAGTTTGGGTTTTTTTGCCAAACATCTAGCCAATGCAATACGTTGTCTTTGTCCTCCAGAAAGTTGATGAGGTTTGCGTTTTGCAAAACGACTCATTTCAACAAGCTTAAGTACCTCTTCAGTTCGAGCTTGAATATCTGCTTTTTTCATTTTGTCTTGTTTCAGACCAAAAGCAATATTTTGCCAGACAGTCATATGTGGGAACAAAGCATACGATTGGAACATCATATTAACAGGGCGCTTATAAGCAGGTACATTTGTCATATCAACACCATCTAAGAAAATCTTACCTTGTGTCGGTGCTTCAAACCCCGCTAGCATTCTGAGTAAGGTGCTTTTCCCTGAACCTGAGCCGCCTAATAAAGAAAAAAATTCTTTAGGGTAAATATCAAGAGAGAGTTCATCAACAGCAGTATGCCCGTCATCAAATTGTTTAACTAAATTCCGTATACTTACCAGTGGTTTGTTGTAAGAGTTTTTCAAAATTAAACCCACCTGTGGTAGTTGCGTTAATAACGCTGATCAATAATGTAAAAAGTATAGTATCCAAGTATTTATTTTTCGCATTTTTTATTTTTTTTATGCTAAAATAATTTTTAAGCAGCTTGGGTTGGCTTATATATCAAATGATTTAAACACTTGTATAAATAACAAGTACGCATCGCTTGTAATTTAAGTTATTTTTCAATAAAATAATCCAGCTTTAAAATATATAAAATCATACACATGTTGGAGTTTAATATGTACGCAGTGATTAAGCTGTCTCTTATACACATCTCCGAGCCCACGAGACAGGCAGAAATCTCGT
>CAJXRW010000435.1 GCA_913060525.1 uncultured Gammaproteobacteria bacterium | reverse complement strand
ACGAGATTTCTGCCTGTCTCGTGGGCTCGGAGATGTGTATAAGAGACAGATTGGGTGAAACACAAATTGTGTTTATCATCTGTGTTTCCTTCTTATGCCTTGCCATTTTAAATACTATTTTAGTATCATTATTAATCAGCCCAATTCTTTTGCAGGGAATCTTAAAGCGATTTCAAGTGCCGTACACACCCAATAAGGAATGGCTTGGTTATTCTGCGAGCTTATGCCTGTCTTTGATGCTTTATAATATAACAGACTTACTCGCTTTATTAGTGATTGAGGCTTTGCCTCTCCATGAGCATGAAGTCGCACATTATAGCGTAATTTTATTAATTATAGGATTTTTCTGGTTGGTCAGTAATTCATTGGAAAAGACGATTACGCCTCAATTTGTTTATCTACATAGTAATGGACTACGACGCTTACTACAAAAACGGCTAAGTAAAGTGAATTTTACCTTGTTGACGCTTAATACTTTGCTTTTAGTGGCGATCCTCTTTTTTGGACATGAACTCTTAAGTCTATTTGGCAAAGGTTTTAACCTGAATTATGTGTATAATGCGCTTGTATTAGGGGGTGTTGGCGCCTGTATTGATAGTTTAACGGTGATTTCTTTATCGCTTGTGACGTACGTACATAGCCCTAAAATTGCCCAAAAGTTTCTTATATTTGAAATTGTTGCCGTGCTTAGTCTTGGGCTTATTGCCACTTATTTTTTCAGTATTGTTGGCTTATCTGTTAGTTATATTTTCATTGCATTATGCAAATGGGGATATGTATTAAAAATACAACGCAAAGTGGGTTACCGGTATATTTAGCTTGGGCATCAGTAATTTTGTTATGTGTATTAATAGTTTGTGTAAATTTAATTTCTAATGAGGTTTTTAGCCCTTGTGGAGATTTGAATTTAACAAGACATTTTTCTTTTTTTCTGGTTGGTTAATGCGAATTTTTAGCTTTATTTTTAGTCTTTTGTGGGTACGATGCTCTGTATTAGACATAAGAAATTTAATGGGTTTACGAACTATCCAGCTTGTCTGTCGTCGCAACTCTTGGTGCAGGGTATAGTTAATATCAATCATCTACCGATTAAATAAAGATTCTGATAATCTAACAATTACTGAAAGTTATGTTGTTAAAGATGCCAGTTCCTTATAGTGAAGATTTAAGAAAAAAAGTAATTGAGAAAGTTAATTCAGGTCTAAGCCCCAAAGAAGTGGGTAAATTATTTAATATTGATAGATCCACCATTTATGACTGGCTAAATGTACGTCAGGAAACTGGTCAGTTAAAAGCAAAATCTGGCTACCATGTTGGTCATGGACACTGTATCACCGATCTTGATAATTTTAAGCAATTTGTTGATCAGAACCCTGATTATACTCAGGCTGAATTAGCCAATGCCTGGCCTAAGAAAATTAGCGTTAGTACGATAGGGAGGGCGTTAGCTAAAATTAACTAGACCCGTAAAAAAAGAGTTATGCCTATCAAGAACGAGATGAACTCAAGCGTGAAAAATTTATAGAAGAAATTTCTGATATTGATGAAGACCAATTAGTTTATTGCGATGAATCAGGAATGGATAATAATGAACAATATGATTATGCTTACTCAGCAATTGGTTAATAAAGTCTTATTCTCTCCATTTATGTTTGAAGGTCACTGTAACACTCAGGTATTTGAACGCTATATTGAACATATTGTGATTCCAAACCTTAAGCCAAAGCAGATATTGATTATAGATAATGCCAGTTTTCATAAGTCAAAGAAAATACAAGATTTGGTTGAAAGTGTTGGGTGCAGGCTATTATTCTTACCCCCATATTCTCTTGATTTTAATCCAATTGAAAAATATTGGTTCAAGCTAAAAACCAAAATAAAGAAATGGATCAGAGGTAAGAAAGAATCGCTTTCTCGATCTATGGAACAAGTATTAAAACATTCGTCGGCATATTAATGACTTACGCTATAATTATCTAAATTCCTCAATAAGCTAAGTGTTTTGATACATCTCGATCGCTATCGCTGCGAGACAGGGAGAGACGAAGTCGGTGTCGAGTAGTACGAGGTAGCCCCG
>CAJXRW010000434.1 GCA_913060525.1 uncultured Gammaproteobacteria bacterium | reverse complement strand
GAGATTTCTGCCTGTCTCGTGGGCTCGGAGATGTGTATAAGAGACAGGGTATAACAGTGGTGGTTTGAGCAAACCAGAAGATATTGCCAAGCATTGGGACGACGTAAGTTCTTATTTGCTAATGCCTATAGATGGCGATGTATGGTTGGAAGACCCTTTGTATTCTTCTTATCCGCCATCTATAGCTGTTAAAGCCGCACAGATTCAGGACGACCAAAAGGCGCTAGTATTTCTACGGCGACTACGCGAACTGTTGTTTCTTGAAAAGAAGAATATTACCAAATGGGAACATGTTGTACAAGCAGCACTCTACTCAAAGTTGGACGTGAATCAATTGAAAGAAGATTATCTGAACGGAAGCGGCGAAAAACACTTTCTTGAGGATATGGAACTAGGCCGTCAATTAGGTATTCGTGGTTTTCCAACCATTATATTTATAGACGAAAAAGGAAACGACCAAATTGTATATGGCGCAAGACTTTATGCAGATTATGAGAAGGCTATTAAGAAGTTATTGCCCATAAGTAAGAAAAAGTACTATGATAATTCTTTGAACAATTTGATGAGCCATTATCCATCACTCACAGTGAAGGAATATGCAGAATTGTCAAATATCAACATCCTCTTAGCAAAACAATCTCTAGAATCGTTGAGCAGCAGCAACCGACTTAAAAAAACAGTAACCAAGAATGGCAATCTGTATTACAACTAACCCTATAAAACAAAAAAGACAACATGAAAAATTCAGAAAAAAAAGTGGTTATCATTACTGGAGCAGCAATGGGACTTGGTTTGGCTGCTGCCAAAGAACTGGCCTCTAAAGGTATAAATCTTACACTAGTAGATTACAATGAAAAAAGTTTGAAAGAAGCCAAGGATAAAATAAGTGAATTATATCAAGACATTAAAATCCTTACTGTAGTCGCAGATGTTTCTGATGAGGCCGCTGTGAAAAACTACGTGGACAAAACGGTAAAAGTCTTTGGTAGAATTGACGGTTTGTATAATAATGCTGGTATTGAGGGTAAACAAGCAAGCATTAGCGACTATGACGTTACAATTTTTAAAAAAGTGATTGACATAAACTTGATGGGGGTTTATTACGGATTGCGATATGTAATTCCTGTTATGCAAAAACAAAATTTCGGACGTATTGTAAATGTAGCTTCGGTTGGTGGTATTCGGGGAGTGCTCAACCAAATGCCTTATGTTGCCAGTAAACATGCCGTATCGGGAATGACAAAAAATGCTGCACTTGAATATGGTAGATATGGTATCAACACCAATGCTATTGCCCCTGGAGCAATTTTAACACCTATGGTAGCAGAAGCATTTAAACAAGTAAACCCTGACAATCCTAAAGCGGCAGAAACTGAATATGCCCAACGTAATCCGATAAAAAGATTGGGGTTACCAATAGAAGTAGCTAAAGTGGTCGCTTTTCTTTTAAGTGAAGATGCCTCTTACGTGAATGGACAGACCCTTGCTATTGACGGTGGAGAATCTAATATTTATGGAAATGTATAATAATAGTATGAAACCTAAAGACATCAAGCATCCAAGATTCTGCAATATTGATACAGGTTTGTGTGTTATACCGGTTCAATTTATAGACCCCGTTGAGATTACAAACGTTCATTTATCTGATGAGTGTCTTTAGAGTGAAATTAACAGGATATTAATAGATACGATGAAAGCATATACTACCTTAAAAAAAAAACGATATGCGATTTAATACAGCAAGGCAATATCTTAAATTTTAATATAAATAGTGATTGTATAGAATGTCCATCAAACCATTAAAAACTTAAGCCAAATGGGTTTGAGGTTGATAGCATGTACCGCCTTCAAAAGATGCCGGATGTAGATAACGAAAGCATATTATATGCCATTTCATCCTTTGATAACAATGCTAAAGGGCTATTGGTAAATGTCTATGTTATTTATGCTGACACGTCTTCAGCCGATCTGGTTGCTAAACTTGACAAACATATCTCTTAGTATTGTTTACCGAATAAACTTAAATAATTAGGACTAAACAACATCAGTCGACTCATACTCCTACATAAAAAAATCTGTC
>CAJXRW010000433.1 GCA_913060525.1 uncultured Gammaproteobacteria bacterium | reverse complement strand
GAGATTTCTGCCTGTCTCGTGGGCTCGGAGATGTGTATAAGAGACAGGTAAAAAGTCTTTGCGCATCTTCAGCTGAAGACTGGAAGATTAAAGTGTCATTCTCGCGTAAAATCATATTGCCGATATTGCCAGTAATATTTTTATCATGATGATGAATACCAACGACAAAGCAATTGTAATTTCTTCTTAGATGTAAGTCTTTCACTCGTTTGCCAATAAAGCTGGAACCAGCATTGATATACCCTTCGCTCAGCATAACTTTTTTAGGTGGTAAGTCAGTGTAAATGTTCATGTTTTCTGGATCAAAAATGACACCCAAATGTTGTTTTAATCCAGGAATATCATCTTTGGTGATTTTAAACACCAGGCGATCTCCTGCCTCTAATGGAATATCACGTAAAGGTGAAATGCGTTTTGATATATTGCTTGGCTGGGTAACCTGTAAGCGAGTGCCAGTGTCTTTTCTGACTAAATCTATAATCTGGTAGTCTTCATCCTCTGTGAGTTTTAGTTCATTTAATGTTTTGCCAATTAGTGGTGAATGCGCTGGAATTAGTGTTTCGGTTATAAAATATTTTTGTTTTCCCTCCTTGTCTAAGAGGTCTTTGGGTGGCATGCGATCTGGTAATAAAAATCGGCTGAACAGTATCAAATAGATCATCCCTACGGAAGCCAGGATTAGACCAGGAAGCGTTATATCAAACATATTAATGTGGATGCCAGCATATTCATTTGCCAGGTCGCTGACTAAAATATTGGTTGATGTGCCAATCAATGTGCAAGTACCGCCCATAATAGCAGCGTATGATAATGGTATTAAATATTTAGAGGGATAACGTTGCATTTTTTTTGCCAGCATAATGACTACTGGTGTCAGAATAATCACAACGGGTGTGTTGTTCATAAATGCAGAAATGATAACGACAAATAATACAAGCACGATGATGCTAACAGTTGCGTTCTTTTTTGACAGCATCAATAACAGTTTACCGATTAAATCAATAACGCCAGTTTGGTCTAGTGCCGCGCTGATAATAAACATACAGGCAATCGTAATCGGTGCGCTGTTTGAAAATACTTGCAGCATATCGTTTGCATTTAATGCACCTGTAGCTAATAAGGCTGCCATACCAGTCATGGCAATGATGTGCGAACCAAACTTCTCTGTTAAGAAAGCTACAAATACAAGTGCCAGTACAATAAATGTAAAATACAAATTAAAATCAGCTAACATTGCCTGTCCTTGAAATTATAAACTTTTATGTTCTTCATAATGCCTCCTAAAAATCTATACCAATTTGTGTATAAAGCAAATTAAGTAAAGTTGTGTTGTCTAAACCATCTTTTTATCCAAATATGATGGTGGGTTCGATAATAAAGGATGATGTTATAGCTGGTAAAATGCTTGACCAGTGATGTGATAACTTTATGTGTTTAGGCGTAATAAATCTGTTCAAATCTTGCCCTCCATTATGGTGCTCTAGTGTTTAATATAGTATTGTTTTTATTTATTGTCATATGGAATACATTAAATTCAAATTAAGAATAGTTGTATTTTAAAATTGGCATTCATAACGGAATAAAAATCATAATGTTATAATCAAACAATGTTGCTTTAATTTATTTTCATAATGAAAAATATTGAAACGTTCTTAGCAGTTGCAGAAACTGGGTCATTTACGAAAGCGGGTGAACGGCTTTCATTAACGCAACCAACAGTTACCAAGCGTATTGCGAATATGGAAGTTGAATTGAAACAACGGCTATTTAAACGGGTTGGTCATAAAGTGTTTTTGACGGATGCAGGAATCAGTTTTCTAGAACATGCAAAAGAAATATATCAACGGTGGTTAAAGGCGCGATATAACCTTTCAGAATATAGTGACAAGGTTATCGGGACATTATCTATATGTTGCAATATCAATACGGGTTTATATGTGCTCCCGAAGCTAATAAAAATATACAAACAAAAATTTCCTGGGGTGAAGTTGCAATTAAACTTTTTGCACTCCCCTAATGTTACTGATGAAATATTAAATCAACATTCTGAAACTGTCTCTTATACACATCTCCGAGCCCACGAGACAGGCA
>CAJXRW010000432.1 GCA_913060525.1 uncultured Gammaproteobacteria bacterium | reverse complement strand
GAGATTTCTGCCTGTCTCGTGGGCTCGGAGATGTGTATAAGAGACAGGATAAATATTGGAGAGAAAATCATTATACTTCTCAAGGTAAAGTCATGCGTTATCGTATTAGAGACTTATCTGCAATTTATTTGTTAATAAAAATACCTGAAATAATTCTAGAGTGCCCATTAGAGTCATATGTGATTGAAGGGGATGGTGATGATATTAGATTGTCTATGACTAAATATTTTTCATCAATATATTTAGCAATACACTCAGTGATTTGTTTTTATGTTGAGGAGCAATCTAAGCGTACTGCAACTGGTGCAGGGAGGAAAAATATTGATATTAATGATGTAGATCAGGCTTGTTCATATGCAGAGATATTTCTTGCGAAAATATCAAGTTTGCTTTTTAGTCCATTGTATCGACTTGAACTTGCTAGTGGTATTCACAATAGTATTGTGAATAAATCTGGATACTTGGGGTTTAATAATGAAAATTTAAAAGAGCACCACAATAAACATGTATCGCACATATTTTCAAACACATCTGCAAATCTTTATGATGAAATATCTGTTGCTTTAAATCGAAATGTTAAAAATTTTGCGATAGCAACCACACCAATTGATTCAGCCATTGATCATCATATGCTAGATTTTATGGCCAATCGAATAAATCAAATTTTACCAAGAAAAATAGAAGCATATTTGAAATATGACGCTGCACAAAATACGATTAAAGATCCTGAAAAGGTGGTTAGTGATAGCTATATAAAAAGTTATCCAGATTTTGCCACCCATCCAGATATTGCTAAATCATATATTCAAGGTGAGCGAGCGTTTTCTGATATTTCAGAGCACTATAAAAAGTATGGTGTAACCGCTGTAACAACTGGTTTAGGTGTTTCAGAAGGGAGTAACCAAGTTGATAACGGTGCTAATTATTTAACTGGTTCTCTATTGAGCGTAGAAAATAGTATACATGCTGATACAAAAAGTTCTGATTTAAATAGAAGAAATCGATATACAGCAATACGAAAAAGTTTTTATAAACAACGTTTGAGCATGCAAGCCTATCAAAAACAAAAAGTGTCTGCATTAGAGGTGTTTGAAAATATGGAAGAAACCATGTTGTTATTAATTGCTGAGTTATATGATGGAGATTTTAAAAAACTTCATGATGAGAGTGTAGATGCTGGAAAGTTTCAACTTGAACAAAATGCTAGAAGACATCAGTATTACGCATAGTAATATGTTGATTTTCATTATGTTTTTTTGATTTAAATTTGAACTTTATAGGAAATAAGATAATTTTATATGGTAGTAGATCAATATATTTCACAGAGTGGAAGCACCATGGTCAAAATAAATTGGAAAGATGGGCAGTTGCTATTGCCAGAACATTTTATGTTGAGCGAAAACGCACAACTATTGGCAGATTCAAAGCGATTTCAAATGCTAGGTTTAGCTTATTATGGATTTGCAGATCTTAGGTTTGAAAAGCCTTTGTTGGATGCTGGAATTTTACAATTTTCGACTTTAAAAGTGTTAAATATTTACGGGCAAATATTTGAACAAGGTGAAAATTTAACTGTCGTACCATGCAATTTATCTGAGGTAGTAAAAAACTCTGGTGTACTGCATCTTCACATTTGTGCAAGTGAGCCAAAAGATATTAAAGAAAATGGTCAAATAATTGAGGTTAAGCAGTACAAAGGAATCTTATCGATTGAAGAGAGCTTAGAAGGCGCTATTTCTACGTTCTCTTTTTTAAAAGTATTTGTAAACCCTTCAAATATTTGGGAAGTTGAGCCGTATCATAGTATGCCAATATTCAGTTTTAAGAATAGTTTTATTTGGGAATATTATAAAGCACAAATCTTAGAGATTATGCTGTGTGTAGAGCAACATTTAAAAGATGATCAAATTAAAGCCAATATTTCGCCAGTCAAATTTATTATGGCTAAAATGGTCACTATTAGTCATTGTGAGCTTAAACATAAATTAACCAGTGTGGACATGAATGGTCTCGCTATGCCAAATGCTATATTTGAAGCACTGGATCATTTTTATATCTGTCTCTTATACACATCTCCGAGCCCACGAGACAGGCAGAA
>CAJXRW010000431.1 GCA_913060525.1 uncultured Gammaproteobacteria bacterium | reverse complement strand
TTCTGCCTGTCTCGTGGGCTCGGAGAT
Organism: uncultured Gammaproteobacteria bacterium; assembly: GCA_913060525.1. Classification (GTDB taxonomy): domain Bacteria; phylum Pseudomonadota; class Gammaproteobacteria; order Francisellales; family Francisellaceae; genus CAJXRW01. Next base: position 2,074 of record CAJXRW010000431.1, on the reverse strand, counting down.
GTGTATAAGAGACAGGTATCATTATTGTTGTATTAGCTATTATTACCTGGATATCAACGCACAGACTAGATCCTTATCGACCTTTAGACGTTGAAACAAATAAAAAACCAATTGTCATAGAAGCCATCGCACTTGATTGGAAATGGTTATTCATTTATCCAGAACAGAACATTGCCACCATTAATTATGTGCAATTCCCTGTAGATGTACCCATTACCTTTAAAATTACCTCTGATGCTCCTATGAATGCTTTTATTATTCCTAGCTTAGCTGGACAAATTTATGCAATGGAAGGCATGCAAACAAAAATGCATTTAATCGCTGATGAAAAAGGCACGTATACAGGCAGGTCTAGCAATTTTAGTGGCGCTGGATTCTCAGATATGATTTTTACAGCCAAGGCTAGTAATGAAGAAGAATATGAGGATTGGGTAAACGAAGTTAAAAAATCTAATCATACTCTAGATATGTCTGAATATAATGAACTTGTTAAACCAAGCAAGAAGAACAAAGTTGAATACTTTTCGCCTGTCCAAGACAAACTATTTCAATCTATCATTTCAAAATTTATGACGCCTGATATGCATCATGCTGATCATAATCTGAATCAAGAAATAAAACTTTAATTTAAAATAGGGAATATATATGTTCGGCAAACTCACCATAGAATCATTTCCATTCTTACACGACCCGATCATTGCAGGTGCTGCTATAATGATGGTGCTGGGTGCAATTTTTGTAATTGCGGTTTTATTTTATTTTAAAAAATGGACGTGGCTCTGGCGCGAATGGATTACCTCCGTTGACCATAAAAAAATTGGGGTTATGTACCTTATTGTTGCTGTCATTATGTTATTTCGTGGTTTTTCAGATGCCGTAATGATGAGAACACAACAAGCTATTGCTGTTGGGGAATCTCAAGGTTATTTGCCGCCTCATCATTATGACCAAGTCTTTACTGCTCATGGCGTAATAATGATTTTCTTTATGGCGATGCCATTTTTATTTGGCTTATTAAATCTAATTGTACCACTACAAATTGGTGCGCGTGATGTCGCCTACCCATTTTTAAACTCACTTAGCTTTTGGCTAACCGCTGTCAGTGCCGTATTGGTTAATCTATCTTTGGTAATAGGTGATTTTGCTGCAACAGGGTGGTTGGCTTATCCGCCGCTCTCGGGAATAAAGTATAGCCCTGGCGTCGGTGTAGACTATTATATATGGGCATTACAGATATCGGGTATTGGAACACTGTTGTCTGGAATAAATTTTTTCGTCACCATTATGAAAATGCGCTGCCCAGGCATGACATTAATGAAAATGCCCATTTTTACTTGGAGCGCATTAACGGCTATGATCCTAGTCGTCATTTCATTTCCAATTTTAACTGTTTCCATTAGCTTGTTGTATTTAGATAGATTGATGGGCATGCACTTTTTTACCTCAGATTTTGGTGGAAATCCAATGATGTATATTAACCTGATCTGGGCTTGGGGCCATCCTGAAGTGTATATTTTGGTTTTACCTGCATTTGGTATTTTTTCGGAGATTGTTTCAACATTTTCGAAAAAGAAATTATTTGGTTATGCAACCATGGTTTGGGCATTACTTGCCATTACCCTTCTTTCTTTTGTCGTCTGGGTGCATCATTTCTTTACCATGGGCTCGGGTGCAAATGTAAACGCCTTCTTTGGAATAACCACCATGATTATCGCCATACCAACAGGTGTTAAAATTTTTAACTGGCTATTTACTATGTATCGTGGGCGCATAGAATTTACCTCTCCGATGCTATGGACAATCGGCTTTTTGTTTACCTTTACTATTGGCGGTATGACGGGTGTCTTATTATCAGTTCCAGGTGTAGATTTCCAATTACATAACAGCCTATTCCTAATTGCACACTTCCATAATACTATTATTGGTGGGGTTGTATTTGGCTATTTTGCAGGAATCGTATTTTGGTTTCCTAAAGTCTTTGGCTTTAAACTAAATGAAAAATTAGGGAAGTGCGCTTTTTGGTGCTGGATTGTCGGATTCTTTGTCGCCTTCACACCTTTGTATATATTAGGCT
>CAJXRW010000430.1 GCA_913060525.1 uncultured Gammaproteobacteria bacterium | reverse complement strand
AGATTTCTGCCTGTCTCGTGGGCTCGGAGATGTGTATAAGAGACAGGAATAAAGCTGAGGTGTTGTCGCTTTGTGAAAGCTTGAGAGATAAATGTCTTGTGGTGGTTGATGAGGCGTATATTGAGTTTTCGAAGGATAATGGCTTTTGTAAATATATTAATGAATATCAAAATTTAGTTGTGTTGAAAACCATGTCAAAAGCATTTGGTTTGGCAGCCGCTCGTATTGGAATATTAATTGCAAATGCCGAGCTTGTTTCTTGGCTCAAGAAGGTTTTAGCGCCATATCCATTAGCAAAACCTGCAGTTGCCGAAGCTTTGGCAGCATTGTCAGATGAAAATCTTGTTGAACAAAAAAAGCAAATTGATCAGATTCTAAGTGAACGTGACAAGCTTGCAACTTTGCTTGAAGGCTTGCCTATTGTGGAAAAAGTCTGGGCATCTGATGCGAATTTTTTATTGGTTAAATTTTCAACTAACATTATGCAATTTTGTTTACAGAATGGAATTGTTATCCGCTCAATGGAAAAAATTGTGGGTTCTGATAAAGTCTTTCGGATAAGTATTGGAACGACGCAAGAAATGGAAACATTGGTAACAGTTTTGCGAGAATATAATTTATGAGTAAGCAGAAGTACTTATTTATCGACCGTGATGGCACAATTATTATTGAGCCAGAAGACAAGCAAATTGACCGCATTGATAAGCTGGACTTTTTGCCAGGGGTGTTTTCTGCGTTGGAAACACTGCAAAAGCTCAACTATAAACTGGTTATGGTGAGTAATCAGGATGGCTTGGGGACAAATAGTTTCCCAGAAGCTGACTTTAAAGCACCACATGAATTCATGATGAAAATATTATCCTCACAAAATATAAAATTTGAAGCAGTTTTGATTTGTCCTCACTTTACGGAAGATAAATGCCACTGTCGCAAACCAGAAGTTGGCTTGGTTTTAGAGTATCTAAAATCACAGACGATTGACCGTGATCATTCCTATGTGATTGGCGATAGAGAAACGGATTTAAAATTAGCGGATAATATGGGTATAGAAGGTATTCAAATTGGTTCTGAGAAATATCCAACCTGGTCTGAAATCATTGATTATTTAGTCAATAAACCTAGAAAGGCAGTTATTGATAGAAAGACGAACGAGACAAGCATTCGTGTAGAGGTTAATTTAGATCAATCTGGCAATGTTCATATTTCTACAGGAATTGGTTTTTTTGACCATATGCTGGAGCAATTGGCGAAGCATTCTGGTATTTCCTTATCTGTTCAGGCAAAAGGTGATCTTCATATTGATGACCACCATACGGTTGAAGATATTGGTATTGCGATTGGTGAAGCAATTCGTCAAGCATTAGGGGATAAATTAGGTATTGCGCGTTATGGGTTTATGCTACCAATGGATGAGTCGTTGGTTCAAGTTGCGCTTGATTTGAGCGGTCGCTTTACGTGTATTATTCAGGCTGATTATGCCAGAGATAAGGTTGGTGAGCTTTCAACTGAAATGGTCAAACATTTCTTCTATTCTTTAGCCGAAGGTTTAAAAGCAAATTTACATATCACCGTTAAAGGTGAAAATGCGCACCACATGGTTGAAGGGACATTTAAAGCATTTGGTCGCACGCTTGGGCAGGCTGTTAAAAAGGTAAGTCAAGAGCTGCCATCAACAAAGGGAATGTTATGATTGCAGTGATCGATTGTTGTGGTAGCAATATTGCATCTGTGAAATATGCACTAGAGCGCATACAAGAAGAAGCTGTTTTTACCTCAAATGATTTGATTATCAAAGCTTCTGATAAAGTAATTTTACCAGGTGTTGGGTCAGCAGGGCATGCTATGAAAAAGCTCATGGATAAAGACTTGGTTGATGTAATAAAAAATCTTAATCAGCCCGTACTGGGAATCTGTTTGGGGATGCAGTTATTATTTGATGCTTCTGAGGAGGATAATGTTGATTGTCTTGGGATTATTCCTGGTAAAATCAAAAGGTTTCCAAACATACAAGATATTACCATTCCGCATATGGGGTGGAATAAGCTTGAGGGTAGCGGTATAAATACTGTCTCTTATACACATCTGACGCTGCCGACGATCTACTCTGTGTA
>CAJXRW010000429.1 GCA_913060525.1 uncultured Gammaproteobacteria bacterium | reverse complement strand
TCTACACAGAGTAGATCGTCGGCAGCGTCAGATGTGTATAAGAGACAGAAAATTAGGTGTTGATAGCGATGTTGAGCTTACACATTTAGCGATTCGATTTAAACTTATAGATATGGATGCAACTAACTAATTTCCATTTTTTAAGATTCTCAATAAGGGACTGGAAGAAAATAATTTAAATGATTGACTCAGAATATTTTTAGACAGCCCCTAATACTTTAATTGAGTTCTATTATGTCAACTGAGACTAATAATACTGATTTCGACTTAGAATGTTTCCTAAAAAATATACCAGCCTTGCCTGGTATATATCGCATGTATGATGCAAATGGGATTATTATTTATGTTGGCAAAGCTAAAAATCTTAAAAAACGTGTTAATAGTTATTTTTCTGGTAAAGCAAAAGATAGTAAAACAATCCGATTGGTACGGCAAATACATCATGTTGAAGTAACTGTTGTTAACAGTGACTATGAAGCGTATATATTAGAAAGCAATTTAATTAAACGACATCGACCAAAATATAATATCTTATTTAAAGATGATAAGGCTTATCCTTATATTGTTGTTAGTGGGCATAAGTTTCCTAAAGTCTATGGCTACAGGGGTAAAAAAAATAAAGCAGATACCTATTTTGGGCCTTATGTTTCTCTTTCATCGGTAAAAGATACTTTGGCGTTGTTGCAAAAAATATTTCGTGTACGGCAATGTAAAGATAGTTTTTTTAATGCCAGAACTAGACCTTGTTTGCAGTACCAAATAAAACGTTGTACGGCTCCTTGTGTTGGTTATATTCATGAAGATGAATACACTAAAGAAGTTGAAGCTTTGACAGCATTTCTTACTGGCAATTTGAATGATGTATTATCGCTAGTTGGTGAGCGTATGCAAAAAGCATCAGATAATGAAGCGTATGAATTAGCTGCTAAATATCGTGATCAGTTAATGCTGTTGAGGAAGCTGCAAGAACAACAATACATGAATGCTCAATCCGATAAGAACTATGAAGTTATTGGTGTTCACGAAGGAATTAAGTCTGTTGGTGTCTCGCTCTTACAAGTATCACAAGGGAAGGTCTTGGGTGAAAAAAGCTGGCTGATTAAATCATCAAATAAACTTGATGGGGCAAAGAAAGCAATCCAGCAGTTGTTTGTTGAACATTATCTTACAACTGACAGAAGTTTGTGGCCTGACAGTATTATTATAGAAAATAAGTATTTACCTGAAATTGAATTATTAGAGCTAATTAGCCAACAAGCAAAACGCTCTATAGAATGGTTGGTTAGCCCCCGTGGTTTGCGATATAAATGGCTACAAATAGCTAATAAGAATGCATTGAATAAAATTGCAATGACGGAATCAGTGATCGACCAATATTATATGCGTATTACTTCACTATGTGAGTTATTAGAGTTAACAGATATTCATCGATTAGAGTGCTTTGATGTTAGTCATTTATATGGCGAACAAACTGTTGCTGCTTGTGTGGTATTTGGAAAAGAAGGCGCAATCAAGTCTGAGTATCGAAAATATAATATAAATGATATTACGGGTGGTGATGATTATGCTGCAATGGGACAAGCAGTTTTGCGTCGAATAAAATCTGGCGTTGAAAAATTAGACTTGCCTGATGTCTTGATTATTGATGGTGGTAAGGGGCAGTTAAAAAAAGCGGCAGAAATACTTCAAACCTACAATCTATTAAATAGTATTAAATTAATAGGTCTTGGCAAAGGTCCTGAAAGAAAATCTGGCTTTGAAGATATATTTATTTACCCATCATATGATCCAATCAAACTAGACCAATCACACCTAGGTTTTCTCTTGTTACGTGAAATTCGTGATGAAGCACATCGTTTTTCAATTACATCACAACGCAAAAAATCCCTTAGAAAACAAAATACTTCAGTTATCGAAAAAATTGGAGGTATTGGAGAAAGAAGGGCAAAATCGTTGCTATTGCATTTTGGTGGTTGGCAGGAACTTGAGAAGGCATCAATAGAAGAGATTTCTAAAGTGGATGGAATCGGTAAAATTTTTGCTGAAAAAATTTGGCAGGCTTTACATTAAAATGAAATAATATTTGTGCGATTGCGAAAATAAATGGTTATTAT
>CAJXRW010000428.1 GCA_913060525.1 uncultured Gammaproteobacteria bacterium | reverse complement strand
CTGCCTGTCTCGTGGGCTCGGAGATGTGTATAAGAGACAGGCTGTGAAACTTCACAATTTAATAATCATTTGCGGGCAATATCAGGGCAAAGTTTAGGTCAGGTTAATAAAACCGCTGAAAATATTTTGATGATTAATTTAATAGGTGAAGATGTAAATCAGGATATGTTTCAAAATTCTGCGATTCATGTGAAATCTTATGGTAAAGAAGTCAGAGCGAATCGTAAGATAGGTCATATCAATGTTACCGCTAATGATAAGAATAGCTTTATCAGCGCAGTTGATGAAGTGTATTCAAAGCTTAATGCTGAACCTTGTCTTAATTTCAAGGCTTAAACTCCTAGCTTAAGTTTGAATATTTTGCTACGATTCTCTAGCAGAAATATATCTTTATCTGGCAGTCTTAATGAATAATCATACACGTTTTATATTTGTCACTGGTGGTGTTGTTTCATCGCTTGGAAAAGGCATAACTAGCGCTTCTTTAGCAACAGTCTTGGAATGTCGAGGTGTAAATGTAACGATCATGAAACTTGATCCTTACATCAATCTTGACCCTGGCACAATGAGCCCATTTCAACATGGTGAGGTTTTTGTCACAGAAGATGGTGCAGAAACTGATTTGGATTTGGGGCATTATGAGCGATTCATCAATGCAAAAATGACTCAAAACAATAACTTTACAACTGGTCGTGTTTATCAGGATGTCATAAATAAAGAAAGGCGCGGCGATTACTTAGGAGATACAATTCAGGTTATTCCACATATTACTGACATGATAAAAGAGAAAATCATTTATGGTGCGGGTGATGTTGATGTGGCAATTATAGAAATTGGTGGTACGGTCGGTGATATTGAATCCCTCCCGTTTCTGGAAGCGATACGTCAGCTGGGATATGAGTTAGGTCGTTCAAGGGCTTTATTTGTTCATTTAACATTAGTGCCTTATATTAAAACTGCGGGTGAAATGAAAACAAAACCAACGCAGCATTCCGTAAAAGAACTAAGAGGTATCGGTATTCAACCTGATATTTTAGTCTGCCGATGTGAGCATGAGTTTTCGGAGAATGAGCGTAAAAAAGTGGCTTTATTTACAAATGTTCCTGTCAAAAATGTCTTTTCTGCTCGTGATGTTGCAAGTATTTATGAAATTCCACGTAACTACCACGATCAAGGTTTAGATATCTGTGTTGTCAGTCAGTTGAATCTCGCAGTTAAATCAGCAGATTTAAGTGATTGGGATAGAGTCAATTACCTTCGTCAAAATACACAGCGTACAGTGACAGTTGCGATGGTTGGTAAATATGTTGCTCTAACAGAAGCCTATAAATCATTAAATGAAGCTTTGCTGCATGCGGGTATTCATACACAAACGCAAGTTGATATAAAGTTTGTTGACGCTGAGAATCTAGAGTCGGGAGATTTTTCTGAGCTGGAAAATATAGATGCATTACTGGTTCCTGGTGGGTTTGGTGGACGTGGTGTTGAAGGTAAAATAAGTGCTATAAAATATGCCAGAGAAAAAGGCATTCCGTTCTTGGGTATCTGTTTGGGTATGCAGCTAGCTGTTGTCGAGTACGCACGTAATGTTTTAGGGCTTGCAGATGCAAATAGCACCGAGTTTAATAAAAATACTCAAAACCCAGTTATTGGTTTGATTACTGAATGGCAAAGGTCGGATGGTTCTTTAGAAACACGTTCTGTTGATTCAGATATGGGTGGCACAATGCGACTTGGTGCGCAAGTATGTAATTTGGTGACAGGCTCTCTTGCAGCAAATATGTATGGCGAGACTTCAATAAAAGAACGTCATAGGCATCGGTATGAATTTAATAATAACTATTTGGATCAGCTACAAGATGTTGGTTTGAAATTTTCTGGTAAATCGGTTGATGATAAACTTGTCGAAATTGTTGAAATAGATAATCATCCCTGGTTTTTAGGTTGCCAGTTTCATCCAGAGTTTACATCAACTCCGCGTTATGGACATCGTTTATTTACGGGTTATATTAAAGCAGCGATAGAGTATCGTGGGTTTTTGATCTAAAAATTAACTTTTATTTTAAGTTATCCATATAATTACTGTCTCTTATACACATCTGACGCTGCCGACGATCTAC
>CAJXRW010000427.1 GCA_913060525.1 uncultured Gammaproteobacteria bacterium | reverse complement strand
ATCTACACAGAGTAGATCGTCGGCAGCGTCAGATGTGTATAAGAGACAGAACATGAGCGGCGCAAATATATCTTGGAATGCCAATAGTAGATAAGCGAAGGCCTTGCCGTTTATAAAACTCAGAATTAGAAAATACTGCTAACTGTTTAAGTCTTGATGTTAATTTGCCGGGAAGTTTATCTATAGGAATATAAATCTGATCTGCAATAACTAAGGTTATTTCTTCTGGGCAATTGGCAATCACATCATTATCAATAGAAGAGAGTTTCTTCCAAGGTGTGTCTGCCAAGTCATTATTAGCTTTTTCATCAATTAACGTTATTTCATCCAGCAAGCTATCAAGTTACCAAAGCCACCTTCTGGCATAACATCTTGATTCGGAAACAAACGATCAAAGCAATTAAATGAGAGCGCAGGGTACATTTCCATCGCTTTCGTTAATAGCCCATTACCCAACTTTCTAGCTTTGGCTGTTTCAATAGCTTGCGAAAAGAAGATCCATACATGTCCACCATTGCCGCTTCTAGAGCGTTCGATAATGTGAGGTACTTTATAAAAATCACAGGCTTCAGAAAAAGCTTTAACGGAGTGAATCCAATCGTCTTTATCAAAATCAGCAGCAAGAATGTGGGTTGTATTATTCTCTAGAAGTGGGTAAATACCAATCGTTTGATTCCCTTTTAGGTGATCAAATATCGCTTGACCATCATAATGCTTGAATTGTTTATTTGAGCATTCTGTGCAACTAATCCGTGGTTTATTACAAACTTTAGGTTTCCATTCATTCCAACACGCTGGCGAATAACCACTTCGACCATTTTGCGATTCCCAACGAAACGGATAAACGTCATTTCGACCTTTAAAATAAGAAATGAATAAATCGACTTTAGCTTCAGGTGAAACGTGTTGGTTAAAGTGTTTGGCTAGCTCGACTTCTTGTTGTGCAAGAATACTATTACGTTCATTTAACAACGACTCTTTTTCTTCAGCGAGTCGCTGAAGCTGATTATCAATTTCTAAGAGTCTATCTGATAACGAACTGGACACATTTATAACTCAAAAGCAGTTTTAAGATTTTCAGCTCTTAATATTCGCATGATATCAACGTAGTCATTAGAAACGACATAGTAAATAGCATGTTTCCCATACACACTTCGTCTATATCCCTTGCGAATATGAGCAACAGCCTGATAATGCAACGGGTTTTCCGCTATGCTTTGAAACTGAATAATCAACCCATCAACGTATGATTTGGCCTGAGCTAACCCAAAGTTATCAATGCCATATTCAAAAAGCAGCTCGAAATCCTGATCGGCAGCAGAGCTTAATCTATACTTCGCCATTAGTTTGTTTTCGAGCAATCACTGCATTAACAATATCTTCAGGAGAACGAGAGCTAAAACCGCTTTGCTCTGCTTTGATCAGTTCTTGCCTTATAATTTCAACTTCGCTTGTACGCATTTGCTCTTTTCTGATCAAATCTCGTAATAACTCGCTGTCACTAGCATAGTCTCCAGTTGCAAGTTGAGCTTGCATCCATTGTTCTTGTTGATCAGTTACTGTGATACTTTTCTTTACCATTGCCATAATTTACCTCCAATGAAAGAAATCTCGTAAGGATATAATCCTACTTTATACTACCACAATAAAGTTTAGTTCAGAACTGGTAAGAATCAATTTGAGTTACACCATACAATTCATAGGTGGTAACAATATCGGTAAGTTGCTGGTCATGACCACGTTAAAATGGGCACTTATAAAGGGATTACAAGCTAGCCAACGGGGCCTCATAATCGGCAGGTCCCCTGTTCAAGTCAGGGTGGGGCCACCATTTCTTCTTTGAATTTCTTATCTGTATTAAAATTCTTCCCAAGAATATCTTACTCCTACGATAATATTCACTTGCGCTCACTTGCGCGCGCCGCCGCCCTACTATCTTAAACAGTCTTCTTGTCTCTATTGCTAACCTCTTTCAAATACACATCTACAGGCTACATTTACGTAAGCACACGTAAAACGTGTAAAAACACGTAAAAGCCCTTGCCTCATCATCCTCATAAAAGCTCAAATAATGCCTGTCTCTTATACACATCTGACGCTGCCGACGATCTACTCTGTGTA
>CAJXRW010000426.1 GCA_913060525.1 uncultured Gammaproteobacteria bacterium | reverse complement strand
ACGAGATTTCTGCCTGTCTCGTGGGCTCGGAGATGTGTATAAGAGACAGAACATGATTATTTCTGGTTTATGCCAATTACGTGAACCTCAAGCAGAAATAACTATGAAAGCACTAGAGGCGAGCAAAAAAATTGGCAAGGCTCGGGTGCACACTTATTTCCCTGTAGATCCAAATTTGCTTAAAGCGAGTTTAGCTGGCAAACCACTAGATCCAGATAACACAATTGAAACGCTTTATAAAATTGTAAGTTTAGCGACAAAAGAAGGTTATGAAGTTGAATTTAGCCCAGAGGGATACTCACGTATTGGTGAAAATTTTGATTTTACCACTGATCTAATTCGTGCTGCCGTTAGTGCTGGCGCCAAAGTAATAAACTGCCCTGATACAATTGGTGGTGCCTGTATTAGAGAAGGCGAAGAATATTTTGTTAGGAAAATGCAAAACCATGCAGACTTAATGAAAAAAGAATTTCCAAACCAGGAAATCATTTGGTCTGCTCATTGTCATAATGACTTTGGCTTGGCGTTAGAAAACACAATGAACTCTGTTTTTGATGGACCTGTTCGTCAAATAGAGGGCTGTATAAACGGTGTGGGTGAACGCGCAGGGAATGCAGCTTTAGAGCAATGTATCATATATTTGCGGGAGTTTGGTCATACAGGGAATAATCATTTTCACACTGACATTAACATAAATTACTTAAAGAGTACTTCGGACTTTATCGCTGAAAAAATGTTACCCAGACAACCCCACTCACCTATTGTTGGCGATAATGCTACCCGCCATACTTCAGGTGGTCATACTAATGCAATCCTAAAAAATCCATTGGCATATCAACCTTTTGATCCAAAAGAAATTGGCAGTGACATTAGTTTTGTATTTGGCCCACTTAGTGGAAGCAACCATGCCAAGAATATTATTGAGGAATTTGGCTATAGCTGTCCCAACGATAAAAAAGCAGCCATTGCTCAGTTCATAAAAGATGAATACCATGATAGGCGTAAAGGAATCACTGATTTAGAGTTGGTTTCTGCATATAAAAAATATCATCACCCCATTAAACCTAAAAAAATAAGTTATACCAAAACAGAAGCAGGTGATGTTAAACTAAAAATTGATGGTCAATTTTTTGATCAAAATAATATTGAAGCTTTATACAAGGGTGAAAACTCAGCACTTGCCGCCTTAAGGGATGCTGTTAAAAAATATATGCCTGAAATATCAATCAATGATTATCGATCTGAGTCAATTAATAGCAAAAGTGTTGATGCACATAGCCGTTCAACCATTATTGTTAAATATAATGATGAGTTATACAAAGGTGTCGCAGTTGACTCTGATATTGAGATATCAGCACTAAAAGCATACATTGATGCAGTAAATAAAACCTATGTTGAACAGAACTGTAAATTAACAGTTGAAGAAAAATAGAGGTATTAACATGTCAAAAAATATTATTGAAAAAATCTGGGATTCGCATATCGTATCTCAACAAGCAAACATGCCTGTTATTTTTGCAATTGATAAAATGATTATGCACGAAGTAACCTCTGCACAAGCATTTGATGCCATTAATGAAAAAGGCATATCGGTTAAATATCCTGAGAAAATATTGGCGACACTAGATCACAGTATTCCTACCTCTCAAAATCGTGAAATCATTAATGATCCTCAAGCCAGAAAACAAGTTGAGGCACTTAGAAGAAATGTCAAAGAACACAATATTAAACTATATGACTACAACAGCGGTCACCAAGGCATCGTCCATGTCATGGCACCAGAATTAGGTTTTACCTTACCTGGAAATACACTTGTTTGTGGTGACTCGCACACTTCTACACATGGTGCGTTTGGCGCCATGGCCTTTGGCGTTGGCACAACTGAAGTGGGCCATGTTTTGGCAACCGGCTGTATTTTACAAACAAAACCAAAAACAATGCGCGTTAAATTTGAAGGAAAACCATCAAAAGAAGCGACCGCTAAAGACTTGATATTAAAACTCATTGCTCAAATTGGAATAGGTGGTGCAAAAGGGCATATTATTGAATTTACAGGTAAAGCCATTACAGACTTGAGCCTGTCTCTTATACACATCTGACGCTGCCGACGATCTACTCTGTGTAGA
>CAJXRW010000425.1 GCA_913060525.1 uncultured Gammaproteobacteria bacterium | reverse complement strand
ATCTACACAGAGTAGATCGTCGGCAGCGTCAGATGTGTATAAGAGACAGTTCCTACACTTATTCATAAACTGGGTGTCAGTGACTCGACAAAGGTAACTGAACCTGCGGAGGTCTTTGATAACGTGTACATACTACAATATGACAAAGATGGAAACCTAAGCAATTATCAAGAAAAGAAAAATCAATATCCTGTTCCTAATATTGAAAGTTGGGATGAAATATATAACAAAGTGATCACTACGGATAATTAATATTGCGCCAAGTGTTCTTTAATGCAATCAACCACATAATGGACATCTTGATGCGTATGGTGCTGCATAGCTTTAGGACATGCAGTTTTAATCAATACAGTTTTCATGCCTAATTCTGCTGCTGGCAATAAGTTATGCGAACTGTCTTCAAAAAATACCGCGCCTTTTGGATTCACATCATATTTCTTTAAAAACTGCCGATAGTATTCCATATTAGGCTTAGGAATATGGTTTGCCGTTTGCAATGTAAATACACCATCGAAATGTTCATCCAATTTTAGATGTTTAAGTATTCGATGTGCATGAAAATCAGAAGCATTGGTCAATATGTAGCGCTTACCCGATAGGTTTGCGATTAAATCAACTAACTCATAATCGGGTGTTAACTGATGCAACTCAACGTTATCAATATAATCCAAGAAATGATCGGGATCAGCATTATGTAACTTTCTCAAACCCGTTAAGGTTGTACCATATTTATGGTAATAGTCATCACGAATAATAGCAGCTTCTTCTAACGAAACATTTAAAAACTCGCTAACATATTCGTTCATTTTTTGCTTCACACTTTCAAAAAAGTCACTCTTATCTTGATATAAAGTATTATCCAAATCAAACATATAACTATGCGGTTTACTCATTACAACACCTTTTTATCACTACCAACCATAACCGAGCACACTAAAAATGCTCTTGATCAATAATAACACGAGCACAAATAGAACCATATACTTAATCCACTTTTCAGACCCCTTTAGTACGCAGTGACTACCAAGCCAATAACCGATTAAAGACGCAGGAAGTACAATTAAAACAATCATCCAATCAATTCGATTTACTGCTAAAAAATATCCCAGTGCCGCCACATTTGAGGTAAAGTTAATTACGCGAGCATAAACTGTTGCATTGCGGACAGTAAATTGTAAAAAATAAGTAAATGCTAAAAATAAAAACGTACCTGTTCCTGGACCAAAAAAACCATCATAACCACCTATGATAAAGCTGATAATGACACCACCAAGCAAGAGCTTTTTATATGGCAACCGAATGGATTCAGTCTCAGAAGTAATTACCTTTTTAGGTTTAAGATAATTTATCCAAATCATCACTGGCACAATAAACAATAACAAATAAACCATACCTGCATGGTCTAGAAAAACACTAAATAGTGCGCCTATAAATGCACCCACCAAGGCAAAAATAATGTAGATCCGCAATAATTTCCAATCAACTTGACCGTATTTTAACATTCGAGATACAGCCAAAGCCGTACCTGAAGCATTCACAAATTTATTGGTTCCTAAAATTAAATTTGCTGGCACGCCAACTGCGATATAACTGGGAATGGTAATCAAACCACCGCCTCCAGCAATGGCATCAACAAATCCCGCAAAACCAATTAATAAAAACAAGATTGCTGCGGTATAAATTGTTATATGAGCCGTTTCCATACGCGCCTTTATATAAACAGAATGAAGGTCAAATATTAATTGTGATTAGCTCAAAACTCAAACTATTTATTAAGGGCGCCTCTAATAATCATTTTCACAATTAAATAATTTGTTTTTACTCGATGAAGGCATAGAATTATCTAATTGATTCACGCAGGCCAATATATGCTGATTCTCATTAAAATTATTCTCTCAGTTTCAATAGTACTGGTTCTTGTTTATATATCAGAAAAAAGCCCTAAATTCGGTGGCTTACTTGCAGGCTTACCGTTAAGTGTTGGAATATTTGTCTACTTCTATGCCAAACAAGAAGGAATACCGTTTTTAATTCACTCAATCCCTTACTCGATAGCAGGACTTTCCAGTAACTTAATATTTACTATGGGTTTTTATCTGTCTCTTATACACATCTCCGAGCCCACGAGACAGGCAGAAATCTC
>CAJXRW010000424.1 GCA_913060525.1 uncultured Gammaproteobacteria bacterium | reverse complement strand
GAGATTTCTGCCTGTCTCGTGGGCTCGGAGATGTGTATAAGAGACAGTTTCTAAGGAGCAAGTGATGAATGCAAATACCCTTCAAGCACCAGCCATTATGGGTGCGCCAGCTTCGTCAACAGACACTGAATCAAATGACATTGAGCAAGCGCCTACTTCACCTATTGATCAATTGAAAGATGAATCACCAATTTCTAATAACGAATCATCTACGAGCTCTTCAAAAGAAAGTAGTTCAAATTCACAAAGTCCTCTAGACCAAATTAAATCTCAATAATACTAAATAGCCGCGGTGGTGGAACTGGTAGACACGCCATCTTGAGGGGGTGGTGGCCAACGGCTGTGCGGGTTCGAGTCCCGCCCGCGGCACCATTTTACTGTTTCTTAAAATCTCATAAAATAACAAAACCCTTTATTTATAAGCTTTTGCTGCTGATCATTATTTATCAATGTCTCATAATTTCCTATAATATCTCACATAAAGAGTCCCCCAAGGAGTCCCCTGAGAACTAAAAAGGAAATTCGATGCCTCTCACAGACACCAAAATAAAAAGCCTAAAAGCAACCGAAAAAGAAAAGCTATATAGCGATATGGACAAATTGTTTTTAAGAGTTAGACCAACTGGGGTTAAGTCTTGGATGTTTAAATATAAGCGGTTCGACAAAACTACAAAGCTTGGACTAGGCAATTATCCAGATTTAAGCCTTAAGCGTGCTAGAGATGTTGCAGCAAAATATCGTGAAATTTTAGCTAATGGTTCAGATCCAAAAGAATATCGAGATACTGAAAACAGAAAAAAAGAATATACATTTAATGATGCTTATTTGGAATGGTTTGAATTAAAAGCCCATACAAATAGCGCAACATATGTAAGAACTTTAAAGTTAAGGTGTGCAAAACATATCTTGCCTGTTTTGGGTAACTATCCAATAACTGAAATTAAAGTTACTCATGTTTTAAGTTTATTGAGAGGTGTCGAAGCTCAAGGACATTATGAAACGGTAAAGAAATTACGCAATTATATTAGCCAGATATTTACTCATAGCATTGCAACAGGTCGAGCAATAGATAATCCTGCTGCAACATTGATAGGTGTTTTTAAAACCAAAGAAACTAAACACTATCCTTTTTTAAAAGACCCTAAAGATATATCTGAGTTAATGGAGAAAATACATTCTTATGATGGTTCAATAATAACTAAATTTGCACTGATGCTTATTCCATTATTATTATGCCGACCCTCTGAGCTTACTAATGCAGAATGGAGTGAATTTGATTTAGATAAAGCTATTTGGATTATACCTAAAGAAAGAATGAAAATGAGCAGGTCACATTTAATTCCCCTCTCAAATCAAGCTGTAAAGATTTTAAAAAACTTAAAGTCATATACAGACAAGGGAAAATATTTATTTCCACAAAGTAGAAATCCAAATAAAACTATTCCTACCGATACATTAAGGCTCGCACTCAGGCGAATGGGGTATTCAAAAGAACAAATTACCACCCACGGTTTTAGGCATATGGCATCAACCATACTTCATGAGTCAAATAAATATGATAGTCGGATAATTGAAATGCAATTATCACATTCTGATCATAATAAAATTCGTGCGGTATATAACCACTCTGAATATTTAGAACCCAGAAAAGCAATGATGCAGGATTATTCAAACATGATACTTGCTAATGGAGAATAAAAATGATGATGGAATCTAAATCATTTTCCAGTTTAAGAACCCATATGAACTTATGGGAAGTAGCTCACCAATGGAGTCAAATTGATCCAAATGATTATGTTTTTGAGATTCCATTAAAAGTAAAAAGCATTCTCAATGTAATGATGCTGGCTCAGTTAGATAGTAAGCTCTGGGTTTCTGAATCCTCTGGGCATGTAGTAAAAGACTGGAGCTATATTTTAGCTGAAGATTTTATTCCATATAGTGATATGAATTGGGATGGCTCAGATTCACATAAAAGAACTCTATATGTTGAGTACATGATTAAAGTTACGAAAGAACATGATGATATGACTTCAAAACATTATGACATGATTTATGAAAATAAACCTTACGAGATAGACCACCTTAAGAGCATATATGCTGTCTCTTATACACATCTGACGCTGCCGACGATCTACTCTGTGTAGA
>CAJXRW010000423.1 GCA_913060525.1 uncultured Gammaproteobacteria bacterium | reverse complement strand
TCGTCGGCAGCGTCAGATGTGTATAAGAGACAGGTATAGCTTACTGAACCGAGTTTAATTAGCTTAATTTTAATAAAAATACAGCGGTTCCCGCTGGCTTATCGCGATGGGGGGTTTTTAGAGGGGAAAACCGCGATTTTCCCTTCTAAACGCGTCGTTTGAAGTGAGCACTGCCCGAAACAAAGCAAATAGTTTTGCTTTGTTAGGTGCGAACGCCACAAGCTCTGCGCGTGGCTCAAACAGCGTATTATACTTGGGAAGCAGCTTTCCGCTCTTAGCGGGAACTGCTGATAAAAATATGAATGAAAACTTTTGTGCACTCTAAGCACAAAGCTAATTTAGGGCGCCTTTAATGAAATCGTTTGATAATGCTTTTCTGAGAACGTAATATTACTTCCTGTTAAAAACACATATTATTCTATAATGTCACTACTATCTAATATCAATATCATTTTGGTTGAACCTTCTCACATGGGAAATGTCGGCGCGGTTGCTCGTTCCATGTACAACATGGGCATTACAAAATTAATTATTGTAAACCCAAGAAAAGAACCTGATGATGAGTCTTATGCAAGAGCATCTGGCGCAGCGTGTATTTTAGAGAATGCACAGATTGTCTCTAACTTGTCCGATGGACTAAAAAATATTGATTACTTAATTGGCACCAGCGCCAGAACTCGCAAAATAAGTCTGCCATTAAAAACCATTAAAGAATGCTGCGAAATTTCACTTAATAAGTTAGAGGCCAAAGAAGTTTCTTCTATAGGGGTATTGTTTGGTCGTGAACGTACAGGTTTATATAATGATGAGTTATTGAGATGTCACGCCCAGGCATATATCCCAACCAATGAGGAATATAGTTCCCTGAATTTAGCACAAGCAGTTCAAGTTGCGAGTTACCAATTTCGTTTATCTAATAATGAATTATTTAATTATTCAGGGCTACCTGCACAAACTGAAAAAGAAATTGCTTCTAGCGAACAAATGGAAGGCTTATATAATCATTTTAACGAAATGTTAATTAAAACTGAGTTTTTAGACCCTAAAAATCCAGGTCTGGTTATGGAAAGATTAAAAAGTATTTTTCAAAGAAGTGAATTGGATAATCAAGAAGTTAATTTACTGAGGGGTATTTGTTCTGAAGCAATTCGTTCAAGTCGGCACTCAGATAAATATAAGTAAAAACTTACCAAGCAGCACTCAGACTATTAACCAGCTTAGTAAGCTGCTCGTCTTTTAAGAACCCTGGAATAAATCCATAAGCGCCATCTGCTTGTTTATAGATAAGTGTTGGTGTACCACCAAAACCATATTTAGAGAAGAACTTTGTATTGGCATTTACTTTTGCAAACGCTTCAATCACTTTTTCATTTGTAGATGATTTATCTAATGGCTTTAAGCCACCTTCTTCGGATTTATCATTAAATGCGTTCTCATCTTGTACAATTGCTTGTACTGGACTTTTTGAATTAAACATAGCGGCTGCCATTCCAGCACTTGAAGGTTTAAGAAAACCCACAGGCAACCACCGAATTTGTAAATCGCCATTTTTTATCAAGTCAAGCTTATTGACTTCTTTATAAAATAAATGGCAATAAATACAATTAGGATCAATAATGACATAAAGTTTATGTTTGGCTTTATCTGAACCTTCCGCAATCCAGTTTAACTTTCCAATTACTTGATATGATTCCTCAGCTACTTGAGATGTAATTAATTTATTCGTGTATTTTTCTGTTAAGTTGACACCTTCAGCAGTAACAACATTCCCAATAATCAAATATTGTCCGCCCTGGGTAAATACAACCTGTTTCTTACCCCCCGCCTCAACTGGTTCAATAACGTAACCCTCTAGCCCCACATCAGTCTCAAAAGAGTCGCTAACTTTTGCCTTGTTGTTAGTGAGTGATTGTATTAACTTTACACCTTCTGATTTCAAATTAGCAGTCTCATTATCAGCAGCATTTGCGGTTATGAAAGAAACACTTAGGACAGACGCACCAATTAAAGTCGTTAGTTTATTTAAGTTCATTAATGATATCCATATGAGATTTTACTTTAGCATACCAACTTTAAAATTCTGGTAAAGCAATGTGCAAATATCTATCAGGGGAATCGCACTTAAAATTTAGTGATTTGTGTTGAATATAGGAGTTTTTT
>CAJXRW010000422.1 GCA_913060525.1 uncultured Gammaproteobacteria bacterium | reverse complement strand
TACACAGAGTAGATCGTCGGCAGCGTCAGATGTGTATAAGAGACAGCTATTTTAGTGTGTAAAAATGGGTAGTTTCTGGCTTCAATCTCGGTCTATATGCGCTTATGCAGTTAGCATGTTGGCGCTGGCTGAAATTATAGACTTAACCATTGTCGCGGTAGCTATTCCCCAAATGATGGGCTCTCTTGGTGCAAATCTTGACTCTATTGCCATGGTAACAACCAGCTATATTGTAGCGGCTGCCGTATTTATCATGTTATCGGGTATTGTTGTCCGTAAATATGGCATGAAACGGGTTATCATGTTATCGGGTATTGTCTTTTGCATTTCATCAATACTTTGCGGTCAGGCAACCTCTTTACCCGAAATGATTATTTTTAGATTAATACAAGGTATCGGTGGTGCCTTTTTACCAGCTGTCGCACAATCGTACATAGCAAGGCGTTTTCAGGGGAGAGAACAAGGCAAGATGATGGTCATATTTAGTCTTGTTGTGGTAATGGGACCGATTCTTGGCCCAGTACTAGGTGGCATTTTAGTTGCCAATTTAAGTTGGCGTTGGATATTTTACGTAAACGTACCAATCTGTGTCATTGCTGTATCTTTAATTGCTGTCTTTATGAAAAACGAACCGATCAAAAACATTAAAATTGACTATATTAGCTTTGCTTTTATGGCAGTTGGTGTGGGTTTGCTAGAATATTTTATTGATGAAGGTAACAGTCACGGTTGGTTCAATTCTATTAAAATGATTATTATTCTAACTGCCGCATTAATACTATTAGGCTTTTTTATCTGGAGAGGCGTTTTAGGTTCATCCGTTGTTAAACTGAGTATTTTTACAAATTTAAACTTCATATTAAGTTGTTTTTCAATGTTTGTTTTTATGCTGTTGGCAACCGCATCACTCGCCTATTTTCCAACCATGATGCAAGAGATATATCACTACCCTGTTGATGATGCTGGCTATATTACTGTACCAAGGGGGCTTACAGCCATGCTAACCGCTATGTTTATACCAAAGCTCTCAACCATTTTTGGCGAAAGAATTGTTATGGGAGTGGGTTTATTTGCGTTTGCAATCGGCTGCTTTATGCTTTCCAGCTATGGTATGTCAGTTAGCGTTGGCTATGTAGTCGTTTCAATGATGTTTCAAGGTTTTGGCATGATGTGCTTTTTTATCCCCATCATGCAAATTTGTTTTATTGGTATCTCCGATGATGAAAATAGTGACGCTTCAGGTGTATTTAATTTTTTTAGAAACTTTGCAGCATCAGTTGGAACCTCTATTGCGGCAACGGTTATCTCCAGGCAAATGCAAGTTAATTATAACGACTTAGGGCAACATGTTTCCCCTTATGCCAATGGATACCAATGGTGGGTTCAGAATTTATCAGGTTTGAATGAAACAATGCAAGTCGCCATTGCAAACTTACAAGTTCAACAACAAAGCGCATTTATTAGTTATTTAGACGCTTTTTATATGTGTGCAATAGGAATGATGGCAATTATTTGGACGCCATTTATCCTCAAGAAAAGATCGCTTAAACATGCTGATCAATCTACAACTTTAATGCATTAATAAGGATAGCCAATGTCGGAAGAAACGGAAATTAAACAAAAAGAAAAAGACAAGCAACCAAAAGAAAAGCCACTTAAGAAAATTATAGTTGGACTGGTTATCATTATTGTTGCAGCGATAGCGATTGTTTGGTATTGGCTGCACTCAGTTTATTATCCAAGCACTGACAATGCTTATGTTCAAGCTAATATTATTAATATTGCACCAAGAGCGAGCGGATTTATCAAAAAAATTCATGTTCAAAACAATCAGTATGTCAAAACTGGTGACTTATTGATTGAAATTGACCCCATTGATTATGATTTGGCAGTGAGCAAATCCAAACAGGATTATTTGTTAGCGCAACAAAAAATGCTTAATAACGAACAAGACATTTCAAATGCACAGGCTAACGTTGAAAAAGCACAATCAAATTATGATTTTGCCAAAGAAATGGCTAAACGTTATGCAAATTTATATGACCAAAAGGCAGGTTCATTACAAGATAAACAAAAATATGAAAACCAAATGCGACAAGCCAAGCAAGCTTTGGATCTGTCTCTTATACACATCTCCGAGCCCACGAGACAGGCAGAAATCT
>CAJXRW010000421.1 GCA_913060525.1 uncultured Gammaproteobacteria bacterium | reverse complement strand
TCTACACAGAGTAGATCGTCGGCAGCGTCAGATGTGTATAAGAGACAGACTCACCATAGGTATTATTAACTTCACACAACACCGACGTTAAATTGTTCTGACTATCCAGGCTTAACCAAAAACTAACTGGATTAAAAACATAGCCTAAAATTCTTGGCATCGTAATTAAAATATTATTTTGCTGCGGTTTTTTTCCTACCGCTTCATATTGATCACATAACCATTGATTAAGATCATCGTCATTTCGATACCCATGGTCTTTATTGTAAAACCCCATCATCCCAGGTTTATTAAAACCAAGTTTGAATGTCGATTTAGCTTTATCAATGATATTAAGTGGTATTTTTAAATAATACGTGGTGTATGTAAAAGCATTAACTTTAGGAAAATGTCTTTTATGATAAACGTTGGTTTTTAAAATGTTTATTGCGGTAACCATGACGGCTCTACCCCCAATGATTTTGCAACATTTATTGCGCTTTTTAAGCCATCTTCATGAAAGCCATAAGCCCAATATGCACCTGTAAACCAAGTGTTTTGTTTACCTTGAATTTCGGGTAATAGTTTTTGAGCTTCAATCGCATCTTTATCGAAAACTGGATGATCAAAAATATACTCATCATGTTTTAAAGATAATGAAGGCTCTCTTGAAGGATTCAGGGTAACAATCATAGATTGGTCAGTATTTAGTTTTTGCAGATTATTCATCCAGTAACTTAGGGCAATGGTTTCACCTTCATCTTTTTTGTTTTCAGACAGATATATCCAGCTAGACCAAGCTTTTCTGTTCTTAGGCATAAATGATTCGTCACTATGTAAGACCATCCTGTTTTTTTGGTATTTAATCTGGCTTAACACTTCAAACTCAGCGTCTGTAACATCATCAAGCATTGAAAGAGTTTGATCTGAATGTGAAGCAAATATCACATGATCGTAATCATTCACTTCACCATTATTATCCGTAATGGTAACTTTACCGTTATTACGTACCACTTTTGATACACCAGTATTTAGTTTTATTTCAGCTTTCAAGTTATCAAGTATTTTATTGATATACGTCTTACTGCCACCATCAACTGTATGCCATTGTGGCTGTCCTGATGTAGCCAACAAACCGTGGTTATTAAAAAATCGAATAAAAGATTCAGCTGGAAATGCCTGCATTTTTTCGATTGGCGAACTCCAAATTGCTGCACCCATGGCAAGAATATAATAGTCTATAAACCATTTGCTCACTTTTAATTCTTGCAAGTAATCACTCAATGTCATTGAAGGATTAATCTTATTAGTAGATAACAAACTTTGAGAATAATGATTAAACGTCATAATATCTTTAATAAACTTCAGGTACTTCAAACTAAGTAAATTTTTCTTTTGGGCAAAAACGTTAGCTAATGTTTGAGAACCATATTCTAACCAGCCATTATTTACGCTAACACCAAACGACATTAAACTTTTATTGGTTCTAACATCAAGCTTATTAAAGAGCGCAGTTAAGTTTGGGTACGTATTATGGTTAAAAACAATAAAACCAGTATCTACAGGCACAACACCGTCTTTCGTGTTAATATTCACTGTGCGTGTGTGGCCCCCAATATAATCATTTTTTTCGTAAACAGTAACATTATACTTATCTTGCAGCATGTATGCTGATCCAAGACCAGATATCCCTGTACCTATAATAGCAACTGACTGCATAACTACTCCGTTACATCTAAACTACATCATAATTATGCACCACTCATGCTTACAGTGTCCTGTAATAATCATTACAAAGTTGTAATGCAAGCATGCTGGTAAAATTAATAACAATGTAGCAACAAAAATACAGATATCCCTACGCCTAGCAATATTGATTGATTCTTTGTAACAAAACTAAATTCATAAATATGAATGTCAAATTAATTCTTGTTTGCCTTAGTAACTTAAAAAGGCTCAAAGACGTTTAATTTTTTGAAAATCAACGAGAATATTTTGGAAAACAACCAATCATGTCGCTTAGTTATTTTTTTCCAGGGTAATTGTAATGGGCTGTACACGCACTAGATTATTCAGATCATCATCGCCATCATAACTGGCAGCAGGTGGAAAATTTGCACGGTCAAAGTTAATAGTACCACTAACCCCTAAGAAATCAGAATATGAATAAGTATAGACATTGACCT
>CAJXRW010000420.1 GCA_913060525.1 uncultured Gammaproteobacteria bacterium | reverse complement strand
CTACACAGAGTAGATCGTCGGCAGCGTCAGATGTGTATAAGAGACAGATATAGATGAACCCGCATTCTCTTTAAAAAGTAACATTAAGATAGTGTAGGCATTAGGGTAAATTGCACCGTAAACAATAAACATCAAAAATAGAATGGCTGTAAAGCAAACAAAATGGTCGATGAATAATATAGAAACTGGTATTAAACAGATGCCAAAAATTACGTTAAGGACTGCTAAAATTAACAATAGTCTTTCTGCCGTTATCATCATTAATAATATGCGACTTAAGATACTGCCTAATAAGGAAGCTAACCCCATAACAAGCGCCAATATACCAAATTGATAGCCAGTAAAAGCAAATAAATCGTGGTAAACAAATGGACCTAATGACATAAAAGTTAAGGTCATTCCCCAGATTGTTCCGAGTGTGACTGAAATATACCAAAAGCGGATGTTAGATAAAAAACTTCGATATGTTTTAAATTGTTGAAAATATCTTTTAAAAGAAAACGCGACTATGGCCTGTTTTGTTTCAAAATATAAAAAAACAACCCATAACAATACTAATAAATTATAGATAAACAGAAAATCAAAAATCGCATGCCATTGGAATAAATATAACAATAACCCGCCAATATAAGGTGCAACAACTGGTGTTATATTATAACCAATTGATACATAGGTGTTTTTTCTTGCTAAATCTGCTGGACTCTTGGAAAAATAATCGACGAGTATCGCACCACCAATTCCTGAAACACCACCCATTCCAATACCTTGAACGATTCTTCCCAGTAAGAAAATATCTATATTTGAACTATAACGGACTAAGACTGAACCAACCAATCCAAAAGCTAAACCAGCTACTAGTGGTTTTTTTCGCCCAATAACATCTGAAAGACTCCCATATATAATTTGGAAAATACCAAAAGTAATAAAATAAACCGTTAACGAGAGCTGAACCATGGCTGGTTTTGTACCAAAATAAGCCTGGATATTAGTAAAGGCTGGAACATAGATATCAATAAATAACTGCCCCAATGGTACTGAAAGCAATACACTTATCAAGATAATTAATGCTTTTTTGTTTTTCACTGAAAAAAAGAAATTTAATTTTATATACGTATCATTATCTATGATGCAGCAATCATAGTGAAGTGATTAATTAAGTTATTAAAGAATAGATAAATGAGAGAACACCCACCCCAACAAAAATATCATGGTTAAATTACGACAATAATTTCGCAATCGCAATGCAATATGGATATTTAAACCTCAGCAATATAAACTTTTAAAATATTTATTATAATTGTTAATAATGGTGTTAATTTTAATTAAACAATTTTGGGACTATCTCGCTAAGACCCAAACCAAAAGCATTCGAATTATTCACACAACTATTGCTATCTTAATTATCGTTCAAATTATCGATAGCTACTTTATTCATACCAATCCTGGTTTGAATTGGGGTGCTTGGTTGCATATCTCAATCGGTATTACTATTACCGTTATGAGTGTCGATTTTGTATCTGACTTACTCAAACGTAAAGGTATTAAATATTTTTATCCATATTTTTTTGGAGCTTTCAAACAGCTTAATCAAGATATTAAGTCACTACTATCTTTTAAATTACCAACATCAAAACCATGTGGTTTAGCAACATCTGTGCAAGGATTAGGCTTGAGTGCCTTGTTTTTAGTGATTATTTCAGGATTAAGCTGGTTTAGTTGTTGGCTTCTCGGTTTAAGTATTACTCACGCCGTTAAAGAGACACACGAATTTTTAACTTTATTTATTGAAATTTACATTTGCGCCCACGGTACAATGGGGTTTTTCCATTTCCTGATTGAGAAATATCTACCTTCATATATTGCTGAATAATTTTTAATACACATAACATCGACAACTTTCATAAAACTTAAAAATATTTGTGGTTTCATTTATAAACAATTTAGATAGAATGAAAACATACTTCATTAAACTTGCGTGATTACTTGTACCTTAACAAACTTAAGATACACCACTTTCGCAACATATCGGCTTGTGACTTAACACCTGACCCCAAATTGAACCTGATTATAGGTGAAAATGGATCAGGCAAAACCTCACTGATTGAAGCTATTTATTTTTTATCTGTCTCTTATACACATCTCCGAGCCCACGAGACAGGCAGAAATCT
>CAJXRW010000419.1 GCA_913060525.1 uncultured Gammaproteobacteria bacterium | reverse complement strand
AAACAATAGAAAGTTATCTACAACAAAATAAAAATACATTTTGGGATTATGTTTTACGTAGAAAATGGCTTGATTATTTAGGTGAAAATGAAAAATGGACAACCTATATAAGGAATTATGTATCTAGCGGAAATAAACGTGAGTGTTGGTATATCACTGCACAATATAAAACAACGGGATCTGACAAAGCGCTAAAAGGTTTTACGGATATATGGCTTAGTGGAAGTACAGTCCCGAGTAGTTGTAGTGATATCTTAACTGCTTGGCGCCAAAGTGAATATAATACCAACGAGGTTAAGTTTAAAAAAGCCAGTTTGCTAATCTCAAATAATCAGATAACTAAAGCAAAAGAAGAAGCACAAAGTTTGGTTCAGGCTGATAGAATTTTTGTCATTGATTGGGCAGATACACGGAATAATCCGATTAAGAGCCTCCCAGAGTTTATTAAGACATATCACGACCATGAATATTTTAATATAGCGTTAGTTGATATTGTGGATCACTTTGCCTACAGCTCACCCGTAGTGGCGAGTGAATATTGGAAGACGCTAAAAAATAAGAATTTGATTAATGAAAAAGCCGAGAACCTTGCCCAAGCAGAAATTGCGACTTCATTGGCACGTATCCACGATAAACAGGCTATTTATTGGCTAGACGCAGTAAATGATAAATATGCAGATAGCTTATTATGGCAATGGAGAATTCGTACAGCAGTTTACTGGGAAGATTGGGTGCGAGTTGTAAGGTGGTCGTCTGCGCTACCATCATATCTGGCTAAAAAAGATGTATGGCAATATTGGTATGCAGTTGGCTTATGGCACGAAGGTAAAAAAGATCAAGCTAATAATATGTGGCAGGATTTGGCTAAAATTAGAGATTATTATGGTTTTTTGGCTGCGGACCAAATAGGTGCGCCTTATTCGATTAGCTCAAAGTCACAACCAGTAAGCGAAACGATTGAAAATAAAGTTTTACATAGTACGTTAATTAAAACGACAAGTCAGTTATATCTAATTGGCAAAGATGATATTGCTGTTCAGTATTTTAGGTGGTCAGCAACAAGTCTTTCAAGTGAAGAGGCGCTAGCAGCCGCAAATATCGCAGATCATTGGAAAAAATATAGTTTAGTAATATATGCCCTAATGTTGAGTGGTTATTCTGATGACTTGGAAAAACGTTTTCCTGTTGCTTATTACCATTTAATTGTAAAAGTAGCAAATCGATATAACATTGATCCTGTTTGGGTATTAGCATTAATGCGCCAAGAAAGTCATTTTAGAGTTGATGCAGGCTCTTGGGTTGGTGCAAAAGGATTAATGCAACTAATGCCAAGTACAGCAAAGTTCATTGCTAATCGGGATAAAATTGCTTACCAAGGCGTTGATGAGTTATTTTTACCACAGATCAATGTTAATTTAGGCGTAGCAAATTTAGCGTATGAAAGAAATAATTTTGATGGGAATATGATATTGGCTACGGCGGCTTATAATGCTGGTGAGGGAAATGTAAATAATTGGCTACCACCTCACTCTATGCGAGCCCAGCGTTGGGTACTATCGATTCCATTTTTGGAAACCAGGCGTTATGTTAATAACATTTTAGCATATTACATTATTTATCAACATGTTAAGTTTAATGATAAATCAGTGCGTTTATCTCAGGTTATGAAAAATATAGAAACTAAAAAATAGATAACAGGTTTTGGAATAGCAATTATATCGTCTCGGTTAGTTGTTACCTTGACATGTATTCTTATAACCAGTATCTTCTTTGCGAATATAGGACTTTTTTGGTACTGTTTAATGTTAAGGATAAGTAAGCTTGCTGATTATGCTGTGAATGTCGTTGTACATTTTACGGAATATCCAAACCAAGTGTTTAGCGCAACAGAAATTTCTACTCGTACTGGACTGCAATTACCAACGGTGCGTAAAGTGATGAAATTGCTAGCGAAAGAAGAAATTTTACATGCAACGCGTGGTTTAAATGGTGGTTATGCGTTTAATGGCGATATGAATAAACTTTCCTTGGCAGATGTAATTGAAGCAGTTGATGGTCCAATCGCGATACTGGACTGTATTGAAAGCAAGCAGTATTCTTGTAATGCGCCAAATTGTGCTTTAAAGCCTAAGTGGGAAGTTGTGAATATTGCGATACGCAAAACCTTAAAT
>CAJXRW010000418.1 GCA_913060525.1 uncultured Gammaproteobacteria bacterium | reverse complement strand
AGATGTGTATAAGAGACAGTAATAAAGACTTGGTATTAGAAAATGATGCAATGTTTATGAGTAATAAAACTGTGGCTTATTTGTCTAATGCCAGCAATACCTTGCAGCAAAATAGTGCTTTTATCCAAAGCAGGGTAAAGTATTTAAATATTTTTAACGGGGGGCTTAGTTTTCAATATAGCGCTTACAATAGCTATAATAGTAATAAAGATGACCAAGCTAATGAGGCTGTTGGCGCCTTGTTTGTTAATGCTGACTATCCAGTACCCTATTTTAATAAACTCAAAATGATTGCCGGTGGTAGATATACGCTACAATATATGAACGCGGAAGGACAAAATAATCCGTCTATTTCAATGAATGATGCTATCTTTGTATATTCCCTGGGAACAGAATATCAATATAATCGTAACCTAAATTTTTACCTGCGGCGTGATACTAATTTTAGCCTAGTCAGAGGCAATGAATTATTCATGACCTCAGATGGTTCGATAAATCAATTAAACAATCAGACAGGTGTTTCTTATGAGACGGGTTTATCCTATCAAAAAGGAGGGAATAACTTACAAGCCAGCTTTTATGTTCTTGATATAGACAATGAATTAGCATATGACCCAACTATTGGGTTTTTTGGTCAGATGACTAACTTGCCACCAACAAGGCGAATAGGGTCAGAATTAAATGCAAGCACCTACATCAATCAATATATTGGCTTGAATGCACAAGCAAGTATCGTAAATGCAGAATTTAGATCTGGCGCATATAAAGGTAATCAAGTACCCAATGTATCTCCTTATAATTTTGGTATTGGCTCTATATTCTCATTTAAGCAATGGGAGTTGTATTTGAATGAGTCTTATCACAGTAGTTTCTATGCTTCAAATGACCTGAGCAATCAAGGCCCAAGAATGCCAGGATATTTCTTAACTAACCTGAATCTTAAAAAGTCATTTGATAATTTCACAGTGAACTTGAATATCATGAATCTGTTTAATAAAAAATATGTAAGTTTTGCTGATTATTATGATGAAAATGATATTGTTTATTACCCATCAGCAGGTATTAATATCTTATTAAATTTGACCTTAAAACTAAGTTAATAGCATGAAACAAGCAGTTTGTATTAGCACGGTTTCACATCTTGGTGCATTAATTACATTATTTCTGTTATCCAATTGGGCTTGGGACAATAACTCTTACAAAATAGTAAGCCAAGAAAACACAAGTATTCAAGCTCAATTAATCTATGCTTCTGTTCAGACTAGCCCTGTAATGGAAGAAAAGCCTCAGGAAAGTCGATCCAAAAAACTAGATTATAATTTACAGTCAATGGATAAATTGGCGAATAACGATAATGCAATTATAGAAAATGCATTAAATTCTGGAATAAAATCTCAAGTGAATAAAGCTTCTAAAAGTAAAACTATTCATTTTGATAAATCAGAAGATAATTCAAATTTAAACAAAATACAAAATTATCAAAAACATACAAGTGAATCAGAGGTCAACCAAGAAGAAGAGAAAAAAAAGAACATAGATGGTGATAAGCTTAATGAGCTTGTTGCCCATTTATATCAAGAAATTAATAAACATAAAAAATATCCACGCCAAGCCTTTAAAATGGCAATAGAAGGTTCCGTTGAAGTTAATTTTGTTCTTTTCCCTAATAATAATATTGAGGGATTGAAAGTAATTGCATCAAGCGGTTCCGATATATTGGATGAAGCAGCTTTAAACAGTATTAAAGATGCTCAACCTTTCAAAGATGTCGCTAAATATTTACAAGGGAAACAAGAATTCAATTTAGTCTTAAAGTTTGAGTTATAAAGAATCGGATTTCACTTTTTATCACAAACAACTAAGCTATAGTTGCAATAATCTCTGAGGTATAACGTATTCCCCACAGAATACGCTATGTTGGTTATTAACTTCGTTTGAATCGCCACCTTAGGGAGATTAGAAATAAAGATAATAAGGATATATTTGTTATAAATTGTAAGATGTTAATTGATAATTTTAGCCAATCCTGTGTTTCTATTAATGATTTTGGGAATGGTTTGAATGCATAAAACATGCTATCGTATAAGCCATTAAGAAGGCATATGCCGTTTTGGTTAATCCCATATCTGTCTCTTATACACATCTCCGAGCCCACGAGACAGGCAGAAATCTCGT
>CAJXRW010000417.1 GCA_913060525.1 uncultured Gammaproteobacteria bacterium | reverse complement strand
CAGCGTCAGATGTGTATAAGAGACAGTGTTTGGGTATTGTAATTTTGACTACCAAAGTATGATGCCTGCCTTGGATCAGCGGATGCTTGCTCTAAGGTTAATGCACCTGGAAATTGTAACCATTGCGTAGACTCATTGAAGAACAATTTAGTTTTATCTATTTTTGACTGCCTAATAACACTCAGCCCAACGGTATTATTAATGGTGCGGTTAAAATCTCGGTATCCTTCGTCTAAATTGCCTTGTTGATTGACAAGTATTTTCCATTCAGGATCAAACTCATACCCTAAAGAAATAAAATCATTACCATAAATGGGGTAAGTTGGACTAACGGTAATTTGATTATGTACCTCATTATCCGTAACAATATTAATTTGCCCACCAATCCCCATCGAGCCATATAATACACTATTACCAACAGGGCTAATCGTCACAGATTCAATGGAATTAAATGGGATTAAATTTAGGTTTTGCGCACTCGAATCAAATTGATTAATCGGGATGCCATTAATGGTCATATTGGCACGCTGTCCACGGATATAAAACATGGGGTTACTCCCCGTATTATTATAATTTTGCACCCCCGATAAATTATTGATTGAACTACTCACCGTTTGGCTGGCACTATTTTTAATTAAAGCATTATTCACCGAATAATCGACACCGCCTTGTGACGTAGGCAATGACTGGTAGCGATTGATTGACGGTGACAGTTCTTGATCAACTTGATCGGTTTTAAAGACTAATGTGGGTAGTGTATAGGTCACATCTTCGTCTTCAGAAGATTTTGGCTGAGCATACAAAAATCCACTTAATGCTAGATAAAGCGCACCAAATGGATATATTAACGGTTTGACTTTCATAAATTCCTCACTGGTTTAGTTTCCCGTAAACCATCCACTTATGTAGATGAAGGCATTCCCAGGCAGGTCTCCGGACTCAGTCTTATAGAACCTTCCCATATCGATTGATACAGTGGTGATACTCTTACCTTTTATAGATTTTTATAATTATCCAAAAAGCATAATCATTACTACTCAAGCCCTATCAATACAAGCGTTATGGACTGCCGCGCTTCGCTCGCAGTGACGTCATTGCGAGGAGCAGTGCGACGTGGCAATCCATCTGATGTTGGCTGAACTTTTTGGATAATCAGGTTAATTTTATAAAAAGCGACTTACCGTTGCGGGTGCAGTACCAGATTTTCACTGGTTTCCCTTTTCACGTGTTTTTTATTTTACGCACCTGAAAACATCACATTGAGTATAGTTGATACAGTTAATTTATGAGTGATAAAACACAATTGCTTCAAAGAATCCTGTTATTATTTTTGTTATTATGAAATGAGAACCCCACCTTAATCCTCCCCTTCAACAAGGGAAGAAAATAATCCATTTAATAAATCTAAGTAAGGTTGTTTTAGTATTGTTATCTTTTCTTGTTAATTAAAGGATATATTTAAGCTTGATCCAGTTGCTGAAGCAATTTTATCTAATAATTCAATTGATGGAATTCTTTTATCTTTTCCACTTTCAAGTCTGGCAATAACTGGCTGGGTTGTTTCTGCTTTTTTAGCAATTTCAGTTTGTGATAAACCTGATTTTATTCTTAATTCATACACTTTTTGGGATATTTCGCTAATAATTTTTGCCCTATGATAATGTTTATTGAACGCCTGATCCTTAAGAGATTCCTGAATATGGCTTAAAACACTTTGACCTATACTGTTATTATTTTTCATTAAGCACCTCCATCATTCTTTTTTCACCAATATCTCTTTCTTTAACTTCTAACTTTTGTGTCTTCTTTTTCACATAGTGTAATAAAACCATTAGTTCGACATTTTTCATACAATAAAGCACACGATGCTGGTTTCTGTATTTATATTTAATTTCCCACAACTTACCTTTTATCTGTTTAAACTGGACACGACTATAATCAAATCCATATTTTGATATACCTTCCAATCTAACAAGCATATCTGCCTTTTCATCATCAGGAAGGTTATCTATTTCATCCTTGACTGGCATTTTCCCACTATTTTTTGAATAGTATTTTAGTTCCATGAAATCCGCATTAATCGTTTATATTTAATTATACCCATGTGGATATATGATTTCAAGGTTATAGCGTTATATAATCAGGGGAATCGCACTTAAAATTTAGTGATTTGTGTTGAATATAGGAGTTTTTTG
>CAJXRW010000416.1 GCA_913060525.1 uncultured Gammaproteobacteria bacterium | reverse complement strand
CATTAATTTCACTCTTAATGATTTGCTCGGCTGCTGCTATCGCTAATGATGACACTTCTTCGCGCAACGCTTCACGAGCACCGGCTACTTCCTGCTCAATCTCAGCTTCAGCACCTTTTTTAACTTTAGCTGCCTCTTCTGTCGCCTTACCTTTTGCTTCCTCTACCATTTCTCCAGCACGTACATTTGCTAGATTAATTATATCGGATGCTTCTGCACGGGCCTCTTGTAACACTTCAATAGCACGTTTTTCTGCTAATTCATGTTCTTTTTGACCGCGTTCACCAGCTGCTAAACCTTCAGCAATTTTGTTTTTTCGTTCTTCCATAGCTGCCATTAATGGCGGCCATACATATTTCATGCAGAACCAAACGAATATAAAAAACGCTATTGTTTGACCTATTAGGGTTGCATTAATATTCATTATTAAACCTTACGTTATGGTTAATGTTTCATTTACCTTGTTACTTAACCAACAACCGCAAATAAAATGTACATAGCAATACCAACAGCAATCATTGGAACCGCATCAATCAGACCCATAATGATAAAGAACTGTGTGCGTAATAATGGAATAAGTTCAGGCTGACGTGCAGCACCTTCCATAAAACGCCCGCCCAGCATGCCAATACCAATAGCTGCACCGATCGCACCCATACCCATTAATAAAGCGCCTGCTAAATAAATTAAACCTAAGTCTTCCATTGTTATCTCCTGTTGAGTTTACTAATTAATAAAAAAATTAATGACTTTCTTCATGCGCCATACTGAGGTACACGATTGTTAATGTCATGAAAATAAATGCTTGCAATATGACTATTAGAATATGGAATATCGCCCATGGTACGGACAATGTCCATTGCAGACCAAATGGTAACATTGCAATCAGAATAAAGATCATCTCTCCAGCATACATATTACCGAACAAACGTAATGCTAATGAAATAGGCTTAGAAATTAAACTAACTAATTCTAAAAATAAGTTAAATGGCATCAAAAATTTTGGGAATGGATGAAAAGCTAATTCCGCAAAGAAACCACCAGGGCCTTTTACTTTGATGCTGTAGAAGATAATCAAGAAGAACACACCAAACGCCATAGCGAAAGTCATGTTCGGATCAGTTGTTGGTACCACCTTAAGATAGGGTATTCCAATTAACTGACCTAGATGAGGAATGTAGTCAACCGGCACTAAATCCATCGTATTCATTAAGACTATCCAAACGAAGATAGTTAGTGACAAGGGTGCAATTAATGGATTTTTACCATTAAAGCTGTCCTTCACACTATCGTCTATAAACTCTAATATCATTTCAACAAAGTTTTGCAGCCCACTTGGCACGCCCGTTGTCGGCGATGTTGCTGCTTTTTTGAAAAAATACAGAAACAAGCAACCCAAAAGAATTGACACACCTAATGTATCTATATTTAGTGCCCAAAAACCCATCTCTTTTGCCGCATCTGCACCATGGGCAATACCCCATGATCCATCAGGATGTTGACCATACGTTAAGTTGGTCAAATGATGTTTAATATATTCTGATGATGTAAGGTTTTCGCCTGACATAAGTCTCTCTTTTAGTCTTTTATTTTATAGCCACCAAATGAAAACCCAATTTGGCCCGCTATTAATCCAATCATCATGGGAAGCGGCATTAACTTCAGCCATACAAATCCCAACCCGAATAACGCAATAGAAACAAACAAACGCTCTATTGCACCAATGTATATATATAAATTCCCGCTTTGGTTACCTTCAGACATTTTCTTTACTGCCTGATTTACTCTTAGTAACATCACTAATGAGACCGCTAGTGAAATGCCACCTCCATATAAAAGCGCCCTGAAATCAAACGATTCTACGTTAAGCAATCCAGCAACTGTCGCTGCCAATAAAACCATTGCAGCTTGATAACCTATTATTTTTAATTGAGCAGCCAATGTTTAAACTTTATCTTTTGCTCAAGTTATCCGACTAATTATAAATTTGCTGCAGCGCACAGTCAAGATTATTTTAAATGCTCCAACACACCTTCAAGCTCATCTAATGATGAGTAATGTATGACAATTTTGCCCACACCTGTCTTTGCATGGCTTATAGACACCTTTGCTCCCAGCTTTTCAGAAATATTCTGCTGTAGAATTTCCACATCGGGATCTTTCGATGGCTTTTCCGTTTGTTCTGGAACTGTCTCTTATACACATCTGAC
>CAJXRW010000415.1 GCA_913060525.1 uncultured Gammaproteobacteria bacterium | reverse complement strand
CGAGATTTCTGCCTGTCTCGTGGGCTCGGAGATGTGTATAAGAGACAGGTGTTAGGTTAAGCATATTGTGTTGAAAAATTTCTCATCAAGCTCTAGTTGGTGCAAAGATATATTTTGCCTATGTATCGGTATTGGTATCTTTTATTTATTGTTAATTGGCGCTCACCATCTTATTTCACCAGACGAAACTCGATATGTTGGCATTGCCTGGGAAATGTGGAAAGAAAACAATTACATTACACCCAAACTAGAGGGTAGCCCATTTCTTGGCAAACCTATCTTATTTTACTGGTTCGAAATACTCGCCTTTAATATTTTTGGTGTTAGTGAGTATGCTGCGCGTTTCTTTCCTGCTTGTATCGGTATTTTTACCAGTATATTCACCTATATTTGCTTAAGAACGCTCAAAGATAGAAAAACTGGTATTATTTCAGCCCTAAGCGTTGCCTGTGCACCTTTATATTTTGTACTCTGCCATTATGCAAACATGGATGGTGAAGTTGGTAGTTGGATTACCTGTAGTGCGCTGGCGTTACTGGTTGGCGTTAACTTACCAGAGAAAACACTCAAGCGAGATATTTTTTTATACTTAGCTTATTTTTTTGGCGCAGCAGCATTCTTAACTAAAGGACTAATTGGCCTAGTTTTTCCTGCAGGTATGATCTTTTTTTGGATGCTATTTCTGGGAAAATGGGATCAATTACTGAAACTCAGATTAGTAAGTGGATTACTGCTAGTTATTATTCTAATTCTTCCCTGGATGATTTTATGTAATCAACAAAATCCAGGCTTTATAACGTACTTTTTTATATGGAATCAATTCGATCGATTCTTAGGAAGTGATTTTAACATGCACCAACCTTGGTATTTTTATATTGGCCCTGTCATCATCGGCATTTTTCCGTTCACCTTTTATTGGTTACAAGCGCTAAAAAAAAATATTAAAGATATTATTTATGATAAACAAACCGCCAATGTTGAACTATTTTGCCTAATTTGGTTTGTCATGATTACCATTTTTTTCTCTATCCCCCAGTCTAAACTGATTGGGTATATTAGTTCAGCCATACCAGGTTCTGCCATATTCATGGCATTATATTTTGCTAAAATCTGGGAAGAAGATTTATCCCCTTATAATAAAATATCTAGCTGGATCGTCACTGTACTATTTTTCAGTTTAGCGGTAGGCTTGGTTATCTTGTTATTTGTATCTCATAACCCTGGGGTTCACGCTTCAGAACCCTATATTTGGTCTCTTTCTGCAATTCTACTTATTTGTTCAGGTAGTTTTGCCTGGATATTGTTAAATAAGCCATTGGTAAAGTACATATATATCTGTTTAATTATTCCTACAGGTATCATTCTGATATTTATTTTAGCTGATTTAAAAAACTTTAAGCTGCAATACAATTGGCCGATAGCAGCAAAAGTTGAGAAAGTATTAAAAAAATACCCTAATGCAAAAATATATATGTATGGACAATTTTTTTATGCTATCCCAATGTACTTGAATCAAGAAATACCAACTGTGTCAGACTGGGATAAGATTTCACTAGAAACATTGGGTGATAATTGGCAGAGAGAGATATTTGAAGGAACCAAGTTTACCACTTCTTTGCCGAAAACTTTGGAAACTTATTCTCAATTTAAACACTATTGGAACATAAACAAAAATGAACCAATTATTATAGTTATTAATGACGGCAGCATGCGTAATTTTGAAAAATTAGTTGGGCATACCTATCATATTATTAGCACCATTCCTCACCGAAAAGCTATTATTGTTGGTAATAATTATATTAATATGTCTGATAAATAAAATTACGTGAGTCTTCTATGTTCAACAACCTAATTGACCAAAAACTCTCTCTTGGTGTCCTAAATTCACTCATTTTGACGGGAATAATTGCAATAGCCTATCTGGTATCCAGATTCATAATCAAAAAAAAGATAAATAATCATAACAAGGCAAAAAGTTATATTTTAAGAGCCTTTTATATCATCATCATTGTATATGCTATTTTATTTATCCGAATTTGGATTGATGGCTTAAGTAGTATCTTTACCGTTCTTGGCTTGGTTGGTGCAGGTTTAGTTATCTCCAATAAAGAAAACATCATGAATTTAATTGGCGGATTAATTATTCTTTGGAGAGGGTTATCTGTCTCTTATACACATCTGACGCTGCCGACGATCTACTCTGTGTAGAT
>CAJXRW010000414.1 GCA_913060525.1 uncultured Gammaproteobacteria bacterium | reverse complement strand
GCCTGTCTCGTGGGCTCGGAGATGTGTATAAGAGACAGATGCTAAGTTGTTATATTGATTTATAGGAAAATAACAAAATGAAAAGCATAAGTCTTTAATGACTACAAAAATCATAGCCATTAAAGAAAAATTTAGGGGAAATTTAGCTGGGAAGAATTTTATTTCTTTTTCTGAGGTGGCAAGTCAGTGGCAGTACCTTCGTACACTTCAGTTGCCATAAATAATGTTTCAGATAAGGTTGGGTGAGGATGGATAGTTAAAGATATATCTTCGGCATCACAACCCATCTCAATTGCCAAACACGCTTCAGCAATTAATTCTCCTGCATTTGGCCCGACAATACCTGCACCAATAATGATATGATTCTCATCAAATAGCACTTTAGTCATACCTTCATCCCGACCGATACTCAATGCACGACCACTCGCAGCCCATGGGAAAACACCTTTTTCATATTTAATGCCTTTCTCTTTGGCTTCTTTTTCAGTCAGCCCAGTCCATGCAACCTCTGGATCAGTATAAGCAACAGAAGGAATACACTTAGGCTCAAAGAAATGTTTTTGACCAGAGATAACTTCAGCTGCTAAGCGGCCTTCAGGCACTGCTTTATGCGCCAACATCGGCTGGCCAACCACATCGCCAATAGCATAAATATGTGGAACGTTGGTTTTTTGTTGGTTATTAACATTAATAAAACCTCTTTCATCAACCTTCACGCCCGCTTTTTCTGCATCTAGTTTTTTGCCATTAGGTGTACGGCCAACCGCCATTAGAATGCGATCAAATTTCTCAGGCTTATCATTACCCTTTTCACCTTCCATTGAAACATACAAACCATCTTTCTTAGCTTCAACAGCAGTCACTTTGGTTTTTAGACGGATATCATATTTCTTGGCCATCATTTTTTCGTATGGCTTAACGATATCTTTATCTGCCGCACCCATAAGCTGATCCATAAATTCAACAACTGTGATTTTAGAACCTAGTTCGCTATATACCTGCGCCATCTCAAGACCAATAATACCACCACCGATCACAAGCATATTTTCTGGAACTTCTTCCATTTCCAGCGCACCAGTTGAATCTATAATACGTGGATCTTCAGGAATAAACGGTAATTTGATAGATTCTGATCCAGCCGCAATAATACAGTTATCAAAACCAACTGTTTTCACACCATCTTTTGTTTCAACCGCAATTTCATTTGGTGAAGTGAATTTACCATAGCCTTCAACAATATCCACCTTACGCATTTTAGCCATGCCTTTTAGGCCTGTTGTTAGTTTTTTGATGATACCTGATTTATAGCCAACAATTTTATCTTTATTAAATTTAATCTCACCAAAGTCAACCAGACCATCCTTTTGCAGATGACGCGCTTCATTTATCACTTTTGCAACGTGAAGCAGTGCTTTTGATGGAATACATCCAACGTTCAGACACACACCACCAATTTCACTATAACGCTCAATCAAAATTACTTTTTTACCCAAATCAGCAGCACGAAATGCAGCACTATAGCCACCAGGACCACTACCTAGCACAACAACTTCAGCTTTTAAATCACTCATTTTATATCCTTTTATTTCTTTGATTCTAAAATAACAGTTGGCAATTTTATTGCTTTCAAATTCCTTTTATAACAGCATTTCTCTTAAATCGGCTAGTATTTGCGAAAGCCTAGTAATAAACTTCGCAGCCAATGCACCATCAATCACACGGTGATCGACAGAAAGAGATAACGGCAGCATAGAACGAGGAACAAACTCTTTCCCATTCCAGACTGGCTTAATGGCTGTTTTTGACACGCCTAAAATAGCAACTTCTGGCATATTAATAATCGGTGTAAACCCAGTTGTCCCCAAGATACCCAAGCTTGAGATCGTAAAACTCGCACCTTTCATTTCATCAGGCTTAACTTTACCTTGACGACCACGCGCAACTAGATCTGCCATTTCGTTAGAAATTTGATAAATCCCTTTCTTATCCGCATCACGTATAACAGGCACGATTAAACCTTTTGGCGTATCAGCAGCAAAGCCAATGTGAAAATAATTTTTCTTCACAATGCTTTCGCCATCTTCAGACAACGAACTATTTAAGCGGGGGAAATCCTTCAACGCTACAGCGGAAGCTTTAACCAGGAATGCCAATGGAGAAACTTTAACGCCTGTCTCTTATACACATCTGACGCTGCCGACGATCTACTCTGTGTAG
>CAJXRW010000413.1 GCA_913060525.1 uncultured Gammaproteobacteria bacterium | reverse complement strand
ACACAGAGTAGATCGTCGGCAGCGTCAGATGTGTATAAGAGACAGTATAACCTACCTTCTTAAACGCCCATGGACAATCTTGGTTGCATCATGTAAATGCAAAAGGCTCTGAGCTGTATGGTGATGACATATCGCCATTGCCAAGGCATCAGCAGCATCCGCTTGAGGTTTAGCACTCAACTCCAATATGCTTTGAACCATATGCTGTACTTGTTGTTTAGAAGCTGCCCCTGTTCCCACGACTGACTTTTTAACTTGTTTAGCAGAATATTCTGACACTGGTAATGAGTGCTGAGCTAAGGTAAACAACGCCACACCTCTTGCCTGCCCAAGCTTTAACGCAGCGCCTGGGTTTTGAAACATAAATATTTGTTCAATAGATGCCACATCTGGGCGAGTTGCAGCGATAACTTCTGAAAGCCCATCAAATATTTGTTTGAGCCGTTTTTCCACTGAACTTTCTGTAATTCGAATACAACCACTTGTTATATATTGGCAGCGTTTAGATGCGATTTGTATCACACCAAAACCAGTAATACGAGACCCAGGATCAACCCCCAGAATTATCATGATATGTAGTTATCCTGAAATTTTTTCAATGATTTCATCCGATATATCCGCATTGGTATAAACATTCTGAACGTCGTCTAAATCTTCAAAACGGTCAACCATTGCCAAGAGTTTTTGAGCCCCTTCTTCGTCAAGCGGTATCTTGATTGCTGCATCCATGGTAATTTCAGCATTTTGAGAAGCTAAACCAGCCGCATCTAAACTATCTTTAACATCAGAGAAATGATCAATATCGGTAATCACATCAATTGAACCATCATCATTTAAGGTAACATCTTCCGCTC
Source organism: uncultured Gammaproteobacteria bacterium (assembly GCA_913060525.1). Lineage (GTDB taxonomy): Bacteria > Pseudomonadota > Gammaproteobacteria > Francisellales > Francisellaceae > CAJXRW01. The sequence goes on along the minus strand of CAJXRW010000413.1, from coordinate 1,364 downwards.
CTGACTCAATAGCTATTTCCATTACCTGATCTTCATCAACACTGTTATCAAAACATATAAACCCTTTTTTCTCAAATAAATACGAAACTGACCCATCTGTACCTAAATTACCACCCGACTTAGTAAAGACATGCCTGACTTCACCCACTGTTCTATTTCGGTTATCTGTCATGCAGTCAACGATAATGGCAACACCACCTGGCGCATAACCTTCATAACGAATTTCTTCAACATTCGCACCGTCATCATCACCCGTTCCTTTTTTAACTGCACGATCAATGGTATCACGCGTCATATTATTACTTAGTGCCGTTTGAATTGCCGCCCTAAGCCTTGGGTTAGAAGCAGGATCACCACCACCCATACGCGCAGAAACAGTTATCTCTCGAATAAGCTTCGTAAATATTTTTCCTCTTTTTGCATCTTGAGCCGCTTTTTTATGCTTTATGTTTGCCCATTTACTATGACCTGCCATAAGTACCTCATATTATTAATTACAACTTAATTTTACCTTTTATGAAAAATTTTATACACCCTTACAATAGCTCACGAACAGGTTTAAATGACTTGCGATGAATATTTAGCACGCCGTGCTGGCTAATTTTTTCAATGTGTTGTTTTGTTGGATATCCTTTATGTTGTGGAAATAGATATTCTGGATAGTATTTATCAAGCTCCAACATTAATCGATCCCGATATACTTTTGCTAGAATTGACGCTGCTGATATTTCTTTAATTTTACTATCCCCTTTTACAATTGCTTCCGATGGATAACCCCAAACGGGTAATTTATTTCCATCGACAAGTACGATATCAAAATCAACATTAAGTTTATCCACTGAACGCTTCATGGCTAATAGCGAAGCTTGAAGAATATTTAAGGAATCAATTTCCTCGACCGATGCGGATGAAATCGCATAAGCCTTAGCTTTTGCAATAATCTCATCGTATAACTTCTCGCGCTTTTTCTCAGAAATTTTCTTCGAATCCATCAATCCATCTGGAATTTGATCTTTGTTAAAAATGACTGCCGCCGCAACCACTGGTCCAGCTAATGGACCTCTCCCAGCCTCATCTACACCGACAATAACCATATCTTCAGGAACATTCATAAGAGCGTGATAGATAAAAAATATCTATTATCTTCACAAATAATGGTTTAACTAGCAACAAATAACATGAAATACGCTATATTTCATATAAGTTGGCAAACAAAGAATAATTGTGAAAAAATTACTGATTGTTTTAAGTGCTTTGCTTGTTATCAGCTGTTCAGATAAAAATGATAGCGATGAAGAAAGCTTAGATAATTTATCTATACAAAATAATTACTTAGGCTCTGTCTCTTATACACATCTCCGAGC
>CAJXRW010000412.1 GCA_913060525.1 uncultured Gammaproteobacteria bacterium | reverse complement strand
CGTCGGCAGCGTCAGATGTGTATAAGAGACAGATACATATCTTCCATTATTTTATCTAAAAAAATCAAATCTTGAAATAATCGATATTCCTATCTATACCTAAACTAATCAAACTTAATTGATCGTTATTATGCCTGGAATCCTGATTACCTTTATCGTGTTATTTATTACCGTTTTACTCTCATGGTTTGATAGTCGAAAATCCAGCATGATATTCTACGTTATTTTTTTAGTGCTATTTCTGCTAACACTAAATTCACATATGACCGATAACTTACCCATTTCTTTATAACATAAAGGTGTAACTGTGAAAAAATTTAGATTATCCATAAACGATTTGATTAAATTTATTAATGCAATAAGCCTATTAGGCATTAGCGCAATAGTTGGTATTGCATTTATATATCAATTTTTCTATCACGAACTCCCCTGTCCGCTATGTTTATTACAAAGGATAGGCTTATTAGGAATTGGATTTGGATTCTTGCTAAATATCCATTTCGAAATAAGACCAAGCCATTATTCCTATTCATTGCTCGCAGCGGTATTTACTTCATTTGCTTCATTACGACAAATACTATTACATATAGAACCAGGTGATCCAGGCTTCGGTTCTACAGTATTTGGTCTTCATATGTATACCTGGACATTCGTGCTTTGTATTTTATTTATCATCTATCTCACAATTATGCTAAGTATCCCAAGGCAATATCACCTAAAAAAAGACACTTCTAAAATCAGCGAGGCTAAAAATAGTCGAATCAGATGGATTAGCCATGCCGCATTTGTATTTTACTTAGTAATTATTGCAGCAAACGTAGTATCAACCTTTACTGAGTGCGGTATTTATGAATGCCCTGACAACCCTGAAAATTATATTTTATTTGAGAAAAAGTAACCGTATAGATAATAATCTTTATTATTGTGCCTATTGATATTGAAACCAAATTGCCAAAGGAGTTTAAAAATGTCTAAAATTATCATTAAGAATACTGAGTTTTATTATGAGCTCCATGGGGAAGGAGAACCTGTTGTACTCATTTCTGGTTACACTTGTGATTCTCAATTTTATATACCGTTAGTCGAATTATTGAAACTCCACTTCCAAGTTTTGATATTTGACAATAGAGCCATTGGCCAAACGAAAGATAATGGTAAAAAATTATCAGTTGAAATAATGGCGCAGGATGTTATTGATTTATGTGATTCGCTCAAGCTTAAAAAACCACACATTATTGGACAATCAATGGGCGGTACAATTGCTCAAACAATTGCTGCAAATTATCCCGAAAAAATTAATAAACTTGCATTATTGGCAACTACTTCAAAATGGAGAAAAGCCATGTTACAAGGACTGGGATCAATACTAGCGCTTGGCAAGGCTGGTTGTTGCTTTGACCTAATATTTCAAGCAAGTTTGCCTTGGATTTTTGGTGAAAAGTTTTTATCTAGTCCACAAAATATTGAAGACTTAAAAAAATCTCTATTAAGCAATCCATATATGCAAACGCTAGCGGACCAAAGCAGACAATATCATATTTTAGAAACATTTGATGGCAGATCAGCCTTAGCAAAAATAAAATCTGAAACATTGATTGTATATGGTGATGAAGACTTATTAAGTCTACCAAGCGACTCTCACTACATGGCGGAACATATTAAAAATTCAAAAATAAAAGCAATTGGTTGTGCACACGATATCCCCCATGAAGCAACACAAGAGCTCTCAGAAACTTTATTAGACTTTTTAGCATAATCCCAAGATATTCTTCAATTAGCTTTATAAAATTTACATCCACCTTAATTTACCATATTCTTTTCTTATACTTCACTTAGTGAATCGCATAATGGAATTTAGCAAGTTTTGTCGAAAGCATCCTAAAAACAGTCGAAGTAAAAATGCATATAAATATTGCATGTATGTCAAAGACAAGAAAGAAGTCAGGCAGCATATTACTGAAAGTAAATATGCTTTTAAATATTGCCTGAATCTGGTAGATCGCCGTAGTGTCCGTGAGCATATTACTGATAGTTCGTATGCCTATATGTATTGCAAACACGTTGAAAATCGAGATAAAATCCGTGAAAGGATTACGCATCCAGAATATATTGAAAAGCTTAATAACTATCTAAATGGTGAGCATTAATCTAATTTCCACCTCTTGTATATCGTCATTATTCAACTATATTTAAGACATTACTGCCTGTCTCTTATACACATCTGACGCTG
>CAJXRW010000411.1 GCA_913060525.1 uncultured Gammaproteobacteria bacterium | reverse complement strand
CGAGATTTCTGCCTGTCTCGTGGGCTCGGAGATGTGTATAAGAGACAGGTCTGTTAATGATGTTGATGCAGGCAATAGAACAGGAAAAGTGCAATTGAGTTTTCACCCGACTGAAGAGGCAAGGAGTTTAGGCTTAAGCGCTTCGGAAATTGCCCAACAATTAAGAGCAGCTTATTTTGGTGCAGAAGTATTAAGACAGCAACGTGGTCGTAATGAAGTGATTGTTAAGGCACGTTTACCAGAAAGTGAAAGGCAATATAAAACGGATATTGACAACTTTATTCTGTTAACACCAGAAGGTGGTGAAGTACCATTATATCAAGTGACGAATATAGATCAGGGTAGGGCGTATTCACAAATAACGCGACGGGATGGTCGGCGTACCGTGCTGGTGACTGCTAATGTCGAGCCATCTGATCAGGTCAATCAAGTGATTTATACCTTACAGAACTCTATTTTGCCTGAATTAGTGAGTCAGTATCCAGGATTGCACTATTCATTTGAAGGCAAACAGGCAGATATGCAAGATGCACTGAATAGCTTTTTCTATTCAATATTAGTTGTGTTGCTGGTTATTTATGCGTTATTAGCCATCCCGTTTAGAAGCTATTTACATCCATTGACTGTGATGATGTCGATTCCATTTGGGGTGGTTGGTGCTATTTTGGGGCATTTATTAATGGGTTACAGTTTATCTATTATTTCTATTATGGGCATGATTGCGTTGGGTGGAATGGTGATTAATGCTGCCATTGTTATGATTGATTATGCTAACCAGAAACGGTTAAGCGGCGTTGATACAACAGAAGCGATTTGGCAAGCAGGGGTGCGTCGATTCAGACCTATTTTGCTGACGACGCTAACAACTTTCCTAGGCTTAGCGCCCATGATTTTTGAAACCTCAAGGCAAGCACAGTTTCTAATCCCCATGGCAATTTCATTGGGGTATGGCATTATTTTTGCCACCGCAATTATTGTGTTTCTAACCCCTTGTTTATACCTGATTATTGAGGATATAAGAGGAAAATTTATAAAAGAATAATTCACGCTCCATGCTACTTGTATTGGTAAATAATTATAAACGGAATATTATTTATATTAGAGAAGCAAATTATAGATGACTGTATGCGTAAAATAGTATTGTTATTATCCTTTATCTTCGTGTCGAGCGCGTATGCAACTGATGCGAAAGTAGCAATAAAACCTGTTCCTGGTATTGATGTAGTTTATAGCCCAGATAGTCTGACAGTTCCTGATAGTGCGCTACAATTAATGAACGAGATTAAAAAAGGCGACACCACAGTTCAGGTTGTTTACTATAAATCTGGAACAATTTATGCCGTTTCTAAAATGCAGATTAGCTTTCAAAGACTAAATAAAAAATACTTTAGTGAAATGTCTCAAGATGCGCTTGAATCGACTGTTAATATATTTTGTACTTTAAAAGAAAAGGCAAAAGAAAACTGGCCAATTATAGCCAGCTATGACTATGTTTACGACATCATTACCATTGAGGATATTTGGGTTGGTAGAATTACCGCTGATCCTAAGAAAATTGAATGTGATAATTATTTACCAAAATAAGCAAGTTCTTTCATTCAAGTGTGCAAAATATCCTTAGTGTTTCTAAATTCTGCCCTACGGGTAGGTCACTGTCATTGGGTCATCAATAGCCATGATCACTGAAATTAATTGTTCTGGACCCGGTTGGGTATATATAACACCAGGAGTTGGATTATTACCAGGACCACCAGGGTTATAAAGTGGTTGGTAGGTTACATTAGTTTCTATGTTTGTTCCGCTAGTTGGAATGTAAACATCAGTTATCCGGCGTACCGTTGCATCATCACTATCAATCACAATGTCAATATAATTATTGTTGTCAGCAACATAGGCGAGGTTATATGGTGCTGTTGGTGTCGCTTTTAGACCTAAACTTGCTAAGCCGAGTATTCTTATAGAATTGTACCCTGGTATATTATAAACCTCACCAACCTTGTTAAGCCAAATACTATTACCATTGATGTCAACAACTTTTACATTAAAAAAGTTTTCATATTGATCTGGTCTTAAACTTGCAACACCATCTGGTGAAAACCCACCCGAAGTAAAAAGACGCAATCTATATTTTGCATCATCTCCATATATAGCAACACCATCATTTGGATAGAAACCATTAAATGCCACTGGTGCGCTTTGTCCAACTGTATCCATACTGTCTCTTATACACATCTGACGCTG
>CAJXRW010000410.1 GCA_913060525.1 uncultured Gammaproteobacteria bacterium | reverse complement strand
CTACACAGAGTAGATCGTCGGCAGCGTCAGATGTGTATAAGAGACAGGCCCTAACCTTTGGTATTTTGGGTCGAGTTATTCCAACCTCTAGTGCATGTACATCAAGCAGCCAGGCAATTGGGTATGGCTATGAAGCCATTAAAAATGGCTATCAGGATATTATGGTAGCTGGTGGCGCGGAGGAACTTTGCGTTAGCCAGGTCGCTATTTTTGACACCCTCTATGCAACTAGCCAGCGTAATGACAACCCCAAGACAACGCCCCGCCCTTTTGATAAGGATCGTGATGGATTAGTTATTGGTGAGGGTGCCTGTAGTTTTATATTAGAAGAATTATCCCATGCTCAAGCCAGAGGTGCGAAAATCTACGCTGAAGTCGTCGGATTTGGCACAAATTGTGACGCACAACATGTTACCCAGCCCACTGCCGCTACCATGAAAATTTCACTTGAACTGGCACTACAAGATGCAAAAATTTCACCTGAACAAATTGGTTATGTCAACGCTCACGGTACAGCAACAGAAAGAGGTGATATTGCAGAGTCACAAACAACCCACGAAATATTTGGTAAAAATATACCGATCAGTTCACTAAAAAGCTACTTTGGTCATACCCTGGGTGCCTGTGGCGCAACAGAATCATGGTTAAGCATTTGTATGATGAACGATAAAACTTTTGTACCAACAATCAATTTGGATACAGTCGATGAGCGTTGCGCTGAGTTAGATTATATTCAACATCATAACCGCACAATTGATTGCGAATATGTTATGAGTAATAATTTTGCATTCGGTGGCATCAACACATCGTTAATCTTTAAAAAATTTAATTAACGTGGCTAAAAAACTAGCCGTTGAACTTTATTTTGCTAATGTTAACGATTTTAATCAGGTGCCACTTACAAAGCACGAAAGTGAAAAAGTTAACACCTTAAAATCAAAAAAACGCCAACAAGAATACGCGATATCCAGATGGCTAAGGCGGAAATTTCTATCTTTAAAAACCAACCTACCCAGCGAACAGATTAATTTCAAAAAAAATGTCTGTGGAAAACCCCATATTGAAGATCAAACCTGTTATTTTAATATTAGTCATAGCCATGACTGGGTCGTGCTGGCAATGTGTGAATCTAACGAAATTGGCGTAGATATTCAAAAACAGGAACATAAAAAAAGCATTCTGGAAATAGCCAAGCAATATTTTTCCATTCACGAGTATGTGATGTTGAAAGATGCAACTGACAAACAACGAACCATCAATTTTTATAAACTATGGACAGCAAAAGAAGCCGTATTAAAAGCGCTTGGTACGGGCATTTCAACAGGGCTGGATAAATATAATTTCACCATAGAAAACGATTCAATCAAATCATACGGCAGTGATAATCACAATATCCTGTTATCTCAATTTATTTTCAAAAACGATTATATTTTTTCTACCGCCGTACTTGCCCACCCAAATATACAAATGGAAATAAAAAGCTATCAGGTTACAAAAACGGATAAGTGGATTAGAATATAATGGCACTAACTTAAGAAAAAGATACTGTCATTATCGGACTTGATCCGATAATCCAGACAACTCAGACCTGAAATTATTGAGATAATACCTAAATTTAAATTCTTAGGTAGCCTGGATCCTGAATCAAGTTCAGGATGACCGAAATAGCTTTACCTGTGTTCGTATGGTAATCGCTATTTCCTGGGTAATTTATTGCTTAAGGTAGCGCCATTAGATTTAGATAATTAATACAACTTAACGAGAGGCTAATTATGAGCAACATTCTTATTCTTTACTACAGCAAATATGGCGCAACTTACCAAATGGCAAAACACATCGCTACAGGCGTTGAAAAAGCTGGGCAAACAGCAGTATTAAGAACCGTTCCTGAGGTGTCACCAGAATGTGAAAAAGTTGTCTCAACTGTTCCAGAACAAGGTGCCGTCTACGTTGAAAAAAAAGATTTAGAAGAATGTGCGGCTATTATTCTTGGTAGCCCTACTCGCTTTGGTAATATGGCTGCCCCACTAAAATATTTTATTGATACGACCAGTGACCTATGGTTTAAAGGTACTTTAATTAATAAGCCAGCGGCTGTTTTTACCTCTACTGCAAGCCTACATGGTGGGCAAGAAACAACGCTATTAAGCATGATGATCCCACTGCTTCATCATGGTGCAATTATTGCTGGTATCCCTTATTCCTGTCTCTTATACACATCTCCGAGCCCACGAGACAGGCAGAAA
>CAJXRW010000409.1 GCA_913060525.1 uncultured Gammaproteobacteria bacterium | reverse complement strand
TAAGCCCTTTTAAACTCTCGCTGAGTCATCACTTATTAACGTGGAATGGTATAAGCTACCAATGTGACGGATAAAACGAAGGTGACGCATGCTACTTGATAGCCAGCTCGTACTCGGCGTATGCTGATCGTTAGTAAACGCTGCGTAACTTAACCTTCCCAACAACCTAAACGCTGCGCAACTTAACCTTCACAACATCCCCACAAGATCCCAGGAGAACTGATGTGAAAAGACGCCCTATGCCGAAAAAGGCGCAACCGCCAACATTCAAAAAAGCGCTCAATAGCGTAAAGGTGAGCCGTGCGCAACGCATTGCGAAATAGACTGAAAAGAGAATTGAGAAGTGGCACATCACCCGTATTTTTGCTGGGTGTGTGCATTTCTATTACATAGCGCCACGAAAGGAGCTAGCTTAGCCGCGTAGAATAGTTATGGGTGAAAAATTATTCTTACAAGCAAATGATTACTGGGTATTTAGTGAGTCATAAACAACCACTTTGTGCCACAGGTGAGCATAATCTTTGACGAACTGCTTGTGAATAGGGTGACTTTGGTATTCGTCTTGATCCTTAACACTGTTAAAAAACATCAGCTCTGAGACTTGATAGCTGCTGTCAATCACATCCCGAGAGACGGTAGATGCAGGCACCCCAACATGCAGCGCTTGGATTTGTGGAATGTCACGCAAGCTGTTTAGCCCCTCTATAAGAGATTTGCGATCGTCAACTGAGTCAGGGTTTTTAAGCCAGAAAAACACCGAATGAATAACCGTTGGTGTTGCCATGGCGTCAGGGTTTGTCTGTGCATTAATCGGTAAAGCGGTAGCGAGAAGTAAGCCTATAGCCAGCCCAGCGTTGAAAATCATCCGCGTAACGGCGCCCGTTTTTTTAATTTGCCTCATGTTTAACTCCTTTTTTGGTTAATGATTCATTGGCCCTTTTGCTGAAATATTTTAAACAAGAGCGAATTTTAATTTAACCGCGCGCCAGTGCCTTTTGTAAAGGTAATAGAGATGGTTTAGGGGGATATATTTTTCGTTTTGCGCACACGAAAAACACCCATAAGCCATTCAAGCATCCGTCGAAAGTTGTTGTGAGCAGTGTTTAACGCCGCTTTACGCTAAAGCTTTAGGGGATATTTATATTGCTTATCGCTAAATTTAATAGGGCAGTGATGGAGTGTATTGTCGAGAAAAAATGGTGGCCCAACCCTGACTTGAACAGGGGACCTACCGATTATGAGTCGGGTGCTCTAACCAACTGAGCTATTGGGCCATTTTGAAATGTTGTTTTATTTGCTAAAGAAGTTAGCAAAGGTATAAAACGACGCGCAGTATAAGCAGTTTTTTTGGCCTTGTCATCTGTTTGCTCTGCTTTGTAAGACAGTTTGCTGGAAAAATGCGCAAATTGCGGTGTTTATCTTTTACTGTTCTGGTAAATGTATGCACTTAAGGGGCTCAAGTGTTCTTAAAAATTGCCAATTGCAGATTTTAAGCATGTGGGAGACGTTTATTTTGCCTTTGTTTTACTTTTTTAGCCTAGAGCAAAGATGAAGTGTGTACGTTTTTCACCCACTTGTTCGAATTCGTCTTTATGAAGTTAACTTTAAACTTAACAAGGACATAACAAAGATGTGCAAGGATAAATAAACTTTGTTATCTTGCTGCTTATAAAGTAAGCCTTAACATAAAAATCAAAAGGGCAGTTGGAGATAAGCATGACCGAAAAACCATTTCTAGTCAGTGGGCGCAATACACTAATTCATAAGATCAGAAAACTGGATCTGTTAGTGACAAATGGTGAAGATAATCCGGCAATTATTGTTACCCATAAGAGTATTAAAGAGTTTACCGGCACCATCCCTGAAAACAAACGCGAAGCAAAACAGCAGGATATGGAATTGGTCGATGTGACAGTGGGTGATGTGTTCGGTGAAGAAAAAACATTAATGTTTGTGCAAACCATTAATGGCAAAGAATACAAAATTGATTACAGTAAACATGGTACGCCTTTGTTCATTAAAATTCATCAAGACAACGCGTTCTAAGTCATTTTCGCCGCTCAAGCAGACTCAAGCATATGTATCTATGCTTGATTTGGCTTTTTCTTTCTCTTTCCCTTTTACTACTTCTTCTTTCTTTAGACATTCGATTTACTTGCTCTCACCTTAGGATTGCCAGCTTTCAAATGGTAATGAGTTATACCAATCCGCATTAATAAGTGACCGTCTCAGAATGCGTCCAGCGGTTTTT
>CAJXRW010000408.1 GCA_913060525.1 uncultured Gammaproteobacteria bacterium | reverse complement strand
GAGATTTCTGCCTGTCTCGTGGGCTCGGAGATGTGTATAAGAGACAGGCTTATTTTAGTACTCAAACTCTAAATTTTCTAAAGGATATCAAACCACATAATAACCGTGAATGGTTTAGTGAAAACAAATCATTGTATGATGAGCACATAGATACACCAACTCAATTCTTTGCGGAAGACATGTCAATCGCTTTAAGCAAAATAGTAAATGAACCTCTTTCCAGTAAAATATTTCGCTTCTATAGAGACCTAAGATTTTCCAAAGATAAAACGCCATATAACACGTATATCCGCCTAGCCTTTTATCCAATTACCGATAAAGTTAAAAAACTTTGCGACGCACCTAATGCCTTTTATCTGTCCTTGGAAGAAGATAAACTAATGCTAGGTACTGGTAACATGCACTTTAATCCAAAGCAACTCTCAGTATTCAGACAGAAATTAAAAAACATGGATTTAGCTCAAGACTTAGATAAGCTATGCAAGCACTATACTCAGAAAAAATATACCCTCAGTGAACCCGATCTAAAAAAATTACCCAGTGGTTTTGAGCAAGAACAACCGTACTCGGAATATAGCAAATACAAGGGTCTAACCATCTTCAAAAGCACTGAAATTAATAAAAACAATATCGAAGACGTATACAACGAAACCAAGGAAGCTTGTATTGATATGCTAGCCTTTTACAAGTGGTTTAGCGATATTAATTCCGCTTAACCAACTTTAAAGATATTCCCTTATAAAGTCGAAATAACTCTACAAGTATCCCGATAAAAATGGCCACAATAATTACCGTTAAAACAACCGAGGTAATAATAGGCATTGAGTGATACGCATTCTCAACAAAGGAACCAACGATGCGACCTACCAGCGAAAGCTGCCTATGGCTCATAACCAATATTGAAACAATCAAAACCAGACAAACGCCAAACCCTATGGTTGCATAGTCACGCAAGTATTTTACTAACCCGCGCCAAAAAAAATAACCAAATAAAGCGACACACACACCACCGACAACATCTATAACTAAATGTTGTTTTACAAAAAGCGTAGAAAGAATAATTAAAATTGGCAGCGGAATAACCCAAACAACCACTTTTGGCCATCGGTGCAATAATATTAACCAGCTAAATAAATTTAATGCCACATGCAAACTAGGGCAGTTATTATAGGATACATCCGCCTTTTGCTGAAAATAAGTTAGCTTCGAAAAACCATCACTCCCAACCGCATACGTTTTATACATATGAATCGGGTAGTATTTAAAAATTAAAAACGATACTGACAACATTAGAATAAATGTTACCACTCCCCAAAAAAATTCAGACTTTTCTTTCAGTAAAAAACAAGGCAAAAATACGAACAAGTACCCTAGCATATAAAATACAATAAAAAATGGAACTAAAGGAATGGCATCATCTATTGCAAATGATGCACTAATTGAATCATACGGGCCATGACCAGAACCCGACCATAGATAACCTAATTCAAAATAAATAAAAACCAGAATAGCCACAACTATTTGCCAAAAAATAGCAACCTTTTGCGGTGGTTTCACATCATAAGCTTCTGACACGATACAAATACCTTATTAAGCTTCAAGAACATAAATGAAATATAAACTCTATTTTAACGGGATTAATTATTTTTTTAATGGCGAGCACGATTTATTTTCCCGTAATAACTTTGAAAATTGTATTTTATAGCAACTGATGCAAAATAATAAATAAATCAACAGGCTAAGTAAAAGCCAGATAATTGCAATCATCCCGAATAAGGTTGTTCCATGCATCAAAATCACCATAAGCGAATCTTGATAATAAAAAAACCATTGATGGTTAGCTGGAAAAAACCATATATGTAGCTGATAAAAAACCTTTTCTGGCCCCAAAATAAATACAAGAACAGTTAACACAATTACGGTTATAAATAAATACAATGCCGTTTTTCTTAGCCGAGGGATTTTCTTTTTATATATTAACCAACCACTAAAAGCTAAAAAAATAAATACGGCCACATAGCTCGCATTGAACATTATATTTAGGATATTAGCCACATCTTGTAAGTGTTCGACTTCTGCTGGTCGCAAAAGCGTTCCTAACTCTTGCCCATCTGGTGAATAATAAACGATTTCATCCAATCCTTTCCCTTGGTGATGAACTTGATACATTACCTCACCAAACAAACGCTCATGCTCCTGCTTATTGGTATAGATAAAGCTCTGTTTCTGTCTCTTATACACATCTGACGCTGCCGACGATCTACTCTGTGTAGA
>CAJXRW010000407.1 GCA_913060525.1 uncultured Gammaproteobacteria bacterium | reverse complement strand
GAGATTTCTGCCTGTCTCGTGGGCTCGGAGATGTGTATAAGAGACAGATATATATCAGGCTTTATGTAAGTTGCCCAATATTGGTGGTTATAGCTCACAAATCTGTACTTTTTCTGCTGGCGGAACCTATGCAGGTTCCTGTATGCGGGTGGATAAATCTGTGATTATTACAGGGAAAAGCGATGTCATGCCTCTGCGCGTGATTGACGATAAAAGTTTTTTAAGTCGTTTATAAATAAACCTTGTGGCGAATTACAGATAATGTTAGTTATGATCAATATAAAATAACGTTGCCCCTGCTACCGCTGCGGGTATGGCAACAATATTGATTACAGGTATCATCATAAACAGCATGGTAATCATGCCAAAACTAAAAGTTTGGGTGCGGTTTTCTCTTAAGTATTGTTTAAGTTCATAAAATGATTTTTTATTGGCATCCAGTGGGTAATCAAAAAACTGAATGGTTTGCACCCAGGAACCAAATAAAAACCACAGTACGCTATTTGCCATATTAATGACTGGGATAAATGAAAGAATTAGCACCACAATCAAAAGAGGTATGTAGCTTAATACTTTGCGTATTTCTCTTGCGATAGATTTTGGCACCATTGTTATCGTTTCGCCCCAGCCTGATTTAGGAACTTTATTATCAGAAAATTTATTTTGCACATGTTCAGCAAGCATGCCATAAAACGGTGAGCCAACAATAATAGCAATCGCACCAAATAAGTAGGCTGTTGCGACTAATAAAATAATGCCGACAATGATATAGATAAGCCAATTAATCCAATGTAACCAAGTCGGGATATGGGCATCAATCCAGTGGTTCATTACCTCAGTATAATGGAAGCCTGCGTACCAAATTCCTATGAATAATAGAGTATTTATGAAAAGTGGTATATAAACATAGCGTCTTATTTTAGGCTGAAAAATTATTTTAAACCCTTCAAAAAAATAGGCGGGACCTGATTTTTTAAGCATGAGCTATTCCTTTTGTATGATGTTTTTGTAACCGTTCTAGTGTTTCTTTAACGAAGCTAATGCGTTCATCGGCTTTAAGCAATTTATTTTTCAACAATATTTTATGGTCTCGCGTCAGTTGATAAAAATTAGGATTTAATTGCACCATTTTTATGATGCAAATGGGGTCAATCGGTGGATTGTCGATAAATTTAATAGAACCTCCGCCAGAATGCATTTCTATTTTCTGAATACCAAATTTAATGGCCTGAAACTTAACTAACATCGTTTCAAATAAATTATTTAAAGGGATAGGGATTAAGCCAAATCGATCCACTAAGTCTATCTTAATACTATCTAGCATTTGCTGATCGGTTGCAGTCGAAATGCGCTTGTAAAATATTAAGCGAGTATGAACATCGAAAATATAATCTCCTGGTATGAGTGCTGGAATACGTAATTCAACCTCGGTTTGATTAATGGATGTATTTAAAATTTCTTGTGTAGATAAGGTGTTACCTGATTGCAAACTTTTAATTGTTTTATTGAGTAACTCAAGATATAAGCTAAAGCCAACGCCATCAATATTTCCACTTTGTTCTTTGCCTAATAGCTCTCCTGAGCCGCGTATCTCAAGATCATTATTTGCCAAAATAAAGCCACCACCTAAAGACGCTGCTTCGCTGATTGCTTCTAAACGCTTAACGGCATCTTTGTTAAGCGAAGCAATAGGTGGTGTGAGTAGGTAGGCATAAGCTTGATGGTGTGAACGACCAACACGACCTCGAAGCTGGTGGAGTTGTGCAAGCCCAAAATTATCCGCGCGTTCAATAATAATGGTATTGGCATTTGGAATATCAATACCTGTTTCGATAATGGTGGTACAAACTAATATTTGATATTGCTTTTGTTGGAAGCTGAGCATCACTTGTTCAAGTTCTCGTTCACGCATTTGGCCGTGAGCAACAATCACTCTTACATTTTTGAATTTTTTCTGTAATTCATCAGCGCGTGCGTATATGGTATCAACTTTGTTATGTAGGAAATAAACTTGACCGCCACGAAAAACTTCCCGAGAAATGGCTTCGTTGATAATGCCATCTTTCTGTTCTTGGACAAATGTTTTAACCGAAAGCCTTTTTGCAGGTGGTGTGGCAATAATCGATAAATCACGAATGTTTGATAACGCCATATTTAAAGTACGTGGAATTGGCGTGGCCGTCATGGTTAAAATATCAATGTTTGCTCTAAGTGCTTTGATTTTTTCTTTATGCGCGACACCAAAACGGTGTTCTTCATCAATAATGAGTAAGCT
>CAJXRW010000406.1 GCA_913060525.1 uncultured Gammaproteobacteria bacterium | reverse complement strand
CTCGGAGATGTGTATAAGAGACAGGAAAATGAATGTTATCACTTATTGGAAACATGTTACGAACATGTTGGCCCTGCTGCCGTAAGGTATCCCCGTGGAAGTGGAACGGGAATTGAGGTACAAGCTCATCTTGATATTAAAATTGGAGCAGGGAATGTCGTGCGTCAAGGTGAAAAATTAGCAATATTAAGTTTTGGTACGCCTTTGGTCTTTGCGATAGAAGTTGCTGAAGAATTAAATGCAACCGTTGTTGATATGCGCTTTATTAAGCCGCTAGATGAACTGTTAATTGAAAATATTGCAGGTTCTCATGACTGTATTATTACAATTGAAGAGAACGCAATTAAAGGTGGCGCAGGTTCGGGTGTGAATGAATTTCTGGTATCCAGAGATTTATTAAGTAAGGTTAAAGTACGGAATCTTGGGCTGCCAGATTTGTATCAAGACCATGGTGTGCCAGCAGATATGCTTGCGGATGTGGGGGTATCAGCAGCTGGAATCAAATCAACTTATCAGGAAATGCTTAATGCAACTGATAAGGCACTTCAACAATAATACGTATTTGACCTTTATATTCTTGGCGGCTCATCACATTAATTGCCATTTTTAATAGCGCTGTTTTCTGGTTATGCAAGACAACATGCCACCATTTTGTTGTATTGGCTTTAGGTAGTACAATAATAGCTAATCCTTTTTCTGGTTCACGCAAGTCAACTTTACGAATCATTTTAATGACGGGGCGAATAACAGATTGATATTGGGAGTCTACAATCACTAATTTTTCCTGGAAATTAAGGCTATCCCATAATTGTTGCAATCTTTCGGTTTTTTCATAACTAATATTGACGGCTATTGGAGTAACATCTGTAGATAACTTACGAGCAAACTCTAAGGCTGCAATGGTGCCTTTGTGCAGTTTGGATACAGGTAAGATAACTTTAGGGTCACACTTATGACGCAAGGCAGTTTCCATTAATCCCTCATCAGCGCTGATAGCAAGCTCTTTGTCGGATGCATCATAATGTTGTTTGATTTTATACAAGGCAAAATAAATAACAGGTGCTGCGACAATAATTAACCAAGCACCTTCAAAGAATTTACTTTCAATAATGACCCCGACCGCAACTAAGGTACAAAAACTTCCAAATCCATTTACCAGTGCTTTAAACCACCAATAACGACTATCACGTCGCCTCATATACCAGACTTTGACCAAGCCTGCTTGGCACAGTGTAAAGGCAACAAAAACGCCTAATGAGTATAAAGGGATGAGCGCTGAAGTATTCGCATCAAAGATAAATATCAGTAATGAGGAAATAACAGCCAAGAATATAATTCCGTTTGTGAAGGCCAAGCGATCACCAATGCTTTGGAATTGTCTAGGCAATAATCCATCTTTACTCACCATTGACAGTAATAAGGGGAATCCAGCAAATGACGTGTTAGCTGCAACCAGTAATATCAGGCAGGTTACGGTTTGAAGAAAGTAATACCATAATCCATCACCTAATATGCTATGACCAATTTGAGATAACGCGCTTTGATCAAGTAATGGTTGAATTTCCAATTGACTTGCCAAATAGGATGTTCCCATAAAGAGCATGATTAGAATAACGATTAAGGCGGTTAATGTTGTTGATGCATTCTTAGCCGCTGGTGCTTTAAATGCGGATACACCGTTTGAGATTGCTTCAATCCCTGTCATGGCTGAACAGCCTGATGAAAATGCTCTTAATATCAGCGTGAGTGTTAATACCGTGCCTATGGGTTGGATTAAATCAGCCTGGTCGGCATAACTGACAGGTGGCAGACCTGTGGTAAAGTGTTTATAGACACCAATACCAATCATGACAAACATCATTAAAATAAAAGCATAGGTCGGAAAGGTGAAATAAGTTGCTGATTCTTGTGCACCTCGGACATTTAACCACATCATAATAATAACAAAAACTATTGAGAGGATAACCGCATAATTATTAAGTTCTGGAAATGCAGATGTCATTGCCAATACCCCAGCAGAAACACTTACTGCTACGGTTAATATATAATCTATCATTAATGCGACAGCGGCAATGGTGCCAATTTTTAGCCCAAAGTTTTCTTTGGATACAACATACGCACCGCCACCGCCAGGATACGCTTTAATAGCTTGTTTATATGAGATACCGACAATTACAATTAGAATGCAAATGAAGATTGAAATATGAAGGCTGTAATTTAATGCGGCAGTACCAGCTAATATTAGTACCGTTAATATTTCACCCTGTCTCTTATACACATCTCCGAGCCCACGAGACAGGCAGAAATCTCGT
>CAJXRW010000405.1 GCA_913060525.1 uncultured Gammaproteobacteria bacterium | reverse complement strand
AGATTTCTGCCTGTCTCGTGGGCTCGGAGATGTGTATAAGAGACAGCCATTAGCATTTTATTTTTTATAAGAACAACTACAGCTATCAATAATCTTTCAGCAAAAAACACTTCTATTGCTATCGCTTTTAGAGCCTTTTTCGCAACTGTTTTAATACTGACAATTACAAGCTTAACAAACCTGGTTGGTCCAAAATGGGCTGGTGTGCTTGCAGCATCGCCAGTCATGTTAGGATCAGTCGTTATTATTTTAATATTTACTTATCGAGATGAAATTTACCCAAAGATTTTAAAACACTTTTCTTATAGCGTATCAATTTTAGCACTGTATTTCTTGTTAGCTTTATGGTTGTACCCAACAATTGGCATTGCTTTTGGAACAGTAATTGCCTATATAGTGTGTTTTGTGTATTTGTATCTTTTAAGTCTATTTGGCAAAACCAAAGCAGCCAAACTATAGGGCATTTGATCTGAATCAATTTACCTAATAATAAAAATAAATAATCGCATCGCAGTATAAACTCTTTATTTGCAACGATATATATTTTGACATGAGTACCACACTTATAGGAATAACTTATGAAATATCAAGATATATTTACACAACTTTGGCTGGATTATTCAGAGCAAAACCCGCATGCCAAACGCATCCACGATCTACTTTTAAAAGAAGATGAACCTGTACGAAATGATCATATCGCACTTAGAACGTTTAATGACCCGCGTGTATGTAAAGAAAAACTGGCTCAAGCATTTTTAAATGCTGGATACGAAGTTAAAAATCATTACAATTTTGAACAAAAAAAGCTCTCAGCATTTCATCTGGAACATTCTGACAAAAAAGCACCTCTCGTTTTTATCAGTGAGTTACGTTTAGAAGAATGTAGTCAATTTTTACAAGATGCTATTAAATTTAGCATTGATCAAATCTCATTAGACTTACTCAATCACCCTGAAAAATTGGCTTTCTCATTACGCCCTTGGAAACAACCAAGCTATGAAATATTCAAAAAACTTTCTCAAGAATCAGAATATGCAGCGTGGACGTATGTACATGGATATCGCGCTAATCATTTTACGATTGCGATACATGATCTAAAAAAATACAACACCATTGAAAAACTAAATGATTTTATCAAAGCTAACGGTTACACCCTAAATACATCAGGAGGCGAAATAAAGGGCACACCAGAACAACTGTTGGAACAATCAAGTACCATGGCTGAAAAAAGTAAGATTGAATTTCAAGAAGGTATTTTTGAAGTCCCGACTTGTTTTTATGAGTTTGCCAGAAGATATGAAGACAAAAATGGCAAACTCTATACAGGGTTCATTGCTGCCTCAGCAGATAAAATCTTTGAAAGTACCAACTTATAAAATTATTACGTTTAATCCTTAATAATTTCAGCTACAATTATGCTTAGATAATTTCTTATCAGGGGTGCCTTTTTAGGCTGAGAGCATCTACAAGATGCAACCCTATAACTTGATTCAGTTAGCACTGACGTAAGGAGATAACATGCATACCATTGGTGAAATTGCCATTAATATTTCACTCTTTTTATATCTAATACAATACATCCCACAGATTTATCACAATGCCGTTCACCCTCATATAAAAAATATCAGCATGGTTAGCCAGACGATATTTTTCTTAGGAATAGGTTTAGACATGATTTACGGCCTGGGCTTTGGTTACCCTTGGCAATATATTTTAGTCGATATCGTTTATTTTATATTTTTAAGCATCCAGCAATTCCAAATTGCACGCACAAATATATATAACCAATGGATAAATATCGCCCTATTTGGCTGGGTTATAATCTCATCAGCAATTGCACTCTTTATTTACACCAATGGTATTAAGGTACAGGGCGATGCATTTAGCAATCTACCAAATATAGGCTTTTGGTTTGCGGGCACGGTGAGTACCATTATTTGGATTGTATTATGGTTGCCGCAAATTGCTAAAAATATGTATCAAAAAGAAGCAGATGGCTATGCAAAATCATTCTGGATTATTGGACTTATCAAAACATTTTGCGCCATTGCCAGCGCACTGGCTTTTGACTACACCTGGTTGAATTGGTTTGCCAGCATTTTTAGCTTGTTAGTCTATATTACCCTTATGGGGCAAGTTTATTACTACAAGCAAAAGAATCAAAAACTTGCAGTAAGTATCTAACAAAATTTCAGACTTTCATTAAGCGCATTTCTGACAGAATCAATTGCCGTACCGCCTGGTACATTTTTAGCATTAATGGCTGCTTCAATCGTTAAAACATTAAATACATCTTTTTCTATAACCTGTCTCTTATACACATCTGAC
>CAJXRW010000404.1 GCA_913060525.1 uncultured Gammaproteobacteria bacterium | reverse complement strand
ATCTACACAGAGTAGATCGTCGGCAGCGTCAGATGTGTATAAGAGACAGTTGCCTCTGTTATATCTTATGACGAGTCAGTACAACCTGATATGTTAGCGCTGATCGGTGCTTCGGCATCGCTAGCATTGTCAGGTGTACCATTTGATGGCCCAGTTGGTGGGGTAAGGGTTGGTTTTAAAGATGGCGACTTTATGTTGAATCCATCGTATGCTGATATGGAGGCTTCTGGTCTAGATTTAATTGTGGCTGGTACCAAGGATGCTGTATTAATGGTTGAGTCTGAGGCAAATGAACTTCCTGAGGATGTTATGTTAGCAGCAGTTCTTTATGGCCATCAAGAAATGCAAGCTATTATTGAAGGTATTAATGATCTAGTAAAATACGCAGGTAAACCTAAATGGGTATTTGATGAGCCAGTTGAAAATAAAATATTAAAAGCTCAAATTAAGAGTGCGTTTAAAGAATCGATTGAAAAATGTTACGAAGAAAAAGAAAAATCAAAGCGCTCTAAATTATTGTCAGATTTACGGAAAGAAGTAATTGAAAAAATTATTGTTGATACTACTGATGATGAAGAATACTCATCTGATGATATTCTTTCAGTTTTTTCTTCACTAGAAAAGCAATATGTTCGTAGGCAAATCTTATCTGGAAACCCCAGGATTGATGGTCGTGATACTAGAACGGTTAGACCTATTGATGTGCGTACAGGTGTATTGCCAGGAGCTCACGGTTCCGCCTTGTTTTCTCGTGGTGAGACTCAAGCATTGGTTGTGGCTACGTTAGGGAATGAGCGAGATTCTCAATTGATTGAAGATATGAATGGTGATTATAAAAAGCGCTATATGCTTCAATACAACTTTCCTCCTTTTTCGGTTGGAGAAACTGGTTTTGTTGGTGCGCCAAAACGTCGTGAAATTGGTCACGGTAATTTAGCTTATATGGCTACACAGGCAGTTTTTCCAAATGATGCATCTTATCCTTATGTTGTTAGAGTGGTTTCTGAAATCTTGGAATCGAACGGATCTAGTTCCATGGCAACTGTGTGTGGTAGTTCGTTGGCAATGATGGATGCAGGTGTGCCTTTAACTAACCCAGTCGCTGGAATTGCAATGGGGCTAATTAAAGATGGCGATAAATATGCTGTATTATCCGATATACTTGGTGATGAAGATCATCTGGGGGATATGGATTTTAAGGTTGCTGGGACAAAAGATGGTGTTACTGCGCTTCAAATGGATATTAAAATCAAGGGAATTACTCGTGATATTATGACAAACGCACTAAGCCAAGCTAAAGACGGTCGTATGCATATATTGGGAATTATGAACGAAGCGCTATCTGCATCTAGAAATCAAGTTTCTGGTAATGCATTACAAATTAATATAGTTAATATCCCGTCTGATAAGATTAAAGACGTGGTGGGAAAAGGTGGTGCAAATATCCGTAAAATTCAAGAAGATACAGGTGCTACATTAGATATTTCAAATGATGGACAAGTTAAAATATATTCTAGCAGTAAAGAGTCTCTTGATAAATGTGTTGATATGATTTCAGAGAGTATTGCTTATATTGAAAACGGTCAGACTTTTGAAGGAACTGTTGTCAAGCTAATGGACTTTGGCGCATTTGTGAACTTGATGCCAGGCAAAGATGGCTTGTTGCATGTTTCCCAATTGGGCGATGATGTTAGCGATGTTTCCTCTGTTTTACAAGAAGGTCAAAAAGTAAACGTTACTGTTGCAAATGTTGATCGAGGCGGTAAAATAAAGTTAGTGATGTCTTGATAAGTGAGTTGATCATGAGTAATGCCGTTCAAATTGAAGACCCAACCGTGGACTTGCCAGTAAACTTCACAGATGCTGCTGCATACAAAGTGAGAGAGTTAATTGAAGAAGAAGAGAATGATGCGCTTAAGCTAAGGGTATATATTTCTGGTGGCGGTTGTTCGGGGTTTCAATATGGCTTTACCTTTGATGAAGCTGTTAATGAAGATGATATGTCCTTTGAGAAAGCTGGGGTGACTTTGGTAATTGATTCAATGAGTTTTCAATACTTGCTTGGTGCTGATATTGACTATAAAGAAGACATTGATGGTTCGCATTTTGTTATTCGTAATCCGAATGCAAAAACCACATGCGGTTGTGGTTCTTCTTTTTCCGTATAACATTTTTTAATAAATATCCCTGCTTCTATACTTCTCAAAAATCAGTTGATATATTTATATAAAATAATTATGAATTTTAATAAATATTAGCTAATGTTAATGTATTGAATTTATTGATGAGAAGGAGCTAGAGCTGTCTCTTATACACATCTGACGCTGCCGACGATCTACTCTGTGTA
>CAJXRW010000403.1 GCA_913060525.1 uncultured Gammaproteobacteria bacterium | reverse complement strand
TATTAATATTAAAGGATAAATTCGTGGCGGAGAGAGGGGGATTCGAACCCCCGATGGAAGATTAATCCCATACTCCCTTAGCAGGGGAGCGCCTTCAGCCGCTCGGCCATCTCTCCGTTAGAGAAAAATTCTACTATGCTCGATATATATGTCAACTAGATTATTGATTCTTTAATCGTTTTCTTGAGATTGATTATCATCTGTATCTTGAATGCGCATATATATTTCTTCTCGATGCACAGATACATTTTTTGGGGCATTTATGCCCAGTCTAACTTGATTTCCTTTAATACTGAGGATTGTGACAGTAATTTCATCTCCAATCATAACAGTCTCGCCAATTCTGCGAGTTAAAATTAACATTCAGCTTCCTCCTGAAACACAATCATAATCCATTATTTTTATTAAGCGAGTCCAATGCGAACGGTTCAAATAATCGTATAAATCATAAGAGTCAGTATAGTTTAATGTTTTTATTTCTCTATAAATGTGCAGATATAAGGAATAAAATATTGGAATATTTTATTGTCCAACAATATTGAAATTATTTTCTGGTATAATTCTCCACACGGCAATGGCTAAGTATACAATGAAAAAAACAAAACTCTCTGACATCCATCCATTAGATGATTTGCCGTTAAATAAACAACATTGGAAAATTCTAACATTAGCTGCGATGGGTGTGTTTTTAGACGGCTTTGATTTATTTATAATAGGCGTGGCAATACCTCTGATTATAGACCAGTGGCATATCAGTTTAACTATGGCAGGTATCATAGGAGCCGCTGCACCGTTGGGTGCGATTTTGGGTGCAGGTTTTTTGGGTCGCTTTACAGACCGTTTTGGTCGTAAAATGATGCTTTTGTTCACTGTATTGGTATTTGTGGTATTCAACGCAACATCGGCACTATCAACAGGACCAATGATGTTAATTATTACCAGATTTCTTTTAGGTGTTGGTATAGGTGCTGATTACCCCACAGGCTCAACTTATGTGTCAGAAATTATGCCAGCCTATCTTCGAGGTAAGATGTTAGTTGGAAGTTTTAGTTTTCAGGCACTTGGGGCTTTGTCTGGTGCGGCATTTGGTTTACTTATTCTCTATATATATCCTGATGATAATGCTTGGAGAATAATGCTTGGAGCGGGTGCAGTACCTGCTATTATATTATTTGCTTTAAGGTTTAGTTTACCAGAAAGTCCGAGGTGGTTAATTAATAACGGTAAAACCAAGAAGGCTAATCAAGTAGCATCTAAGATTGTAGGAAAGAAGGTTAAAATCAAGCCTGAGAAAGTAGATAATAGCCAGCCTGGATATTTAGCATTATTCAAACAAAAATACCTTAAACGAACTATACTTACATCCGTTCCTTGGTTTTTGATGGATGTTTCATTGTATGGGGTCGTGTTTTTTACCCCGATGATTCTTGAACAAATTGTCTCGACAACATCAGGTTCTTTTATTGAGAAAGATATGTTAGCGACCAGAAATGCCATGTATTTGGATATATTCTTAATTATAGGTGTGTTTGCAGCGTTTTACTTGGTTGAGAGGTGGGGACGTATTAAACTGCAAAAAGTTGGTTTTATTGGGATGTTTATTGGTCTGTTAATTTTAGCGATATCAAATTATTTAGGGGGAGGTCTGTCAGAAACAGTCGCATTGTTTATCGGGTTTATACTATTTAACTTTATGGTAAATATGGGTCCTAATCCAACAACCTATATGTTACCAGCGGAAATTTTCCCGACAAAAATAAGAGGAACGGGTCATGGCTTTGCTGCAGCAACAGGGAAAGTTGGCGCAGCTGTGGGTATTTTTATATTACCAGCATCAAAAGAAGTAATAGGGTTGGGACCAACAATGTTTATTATTGCAGGGACTGCATTATTGGGTTATTTCATTACTAAAATGTTAGGAATAGAGACTCAAGGCAAGTCGCTTGATGAAATTGATAAGCTTTACACATGAATTTTTCCAATTAATTGTATAAATTATCTTTAGTACTTTTAAATTCTACCCTCAAGATTTATTAAGAAATATGCGATAGTAGCTTCATTCCAAAATCTGATGAGCATAGTCCATTTCCGAGTGATGTATTCTATATAGTTTAAAACAATAATTTAAACATGGGCTGATCATTAATGCCTTCTTTAAAGGCAAGTAATTATATGATTCGCCACTATGAAAATCTCCGAAGCTAAAGATTAAAAACATAAAACGTAAATCTTTTAATTGACAAAAATCGACAATATAGATAACATTCTACAACGTCGTCGGAGCATAGCGCAGCTTGGTAGCGCACTTGTTTTGGGTACAAGGGCTGTCTCTTATACACATCTCCGAGCCCACG
>CAJXRW010000402.1 GCA_913060525.1 uncultured Gammaproteobacteria bacterium | reverse complement strand
ATTTCTGCCTGTCTCGTGGGCTCGGAGATGTGTATAAGAGACAGAAATAATACCATCTTTATCAGTACTCCAAGCACTGCCATCCATTTTCAGGAAAGAAGCACCCGCAGATTCTTCGCCACCAAAAGCAAATCCACCAGTGATTAAACCATAAACAAACCATTTAAACCCAACAGGTACTTCTGACATTTTTCTGCCAATTGCATTTGCAACACGATCAATCATTGAGCTAGACACTAGGGTTTTACCAATTGCCGAGTCTTTTGACCAATTTGGTCTATGAGTGAATAAATATTGAATGGCAACTGCCAAGTAATGATTTGGATTCATTAAACCAGATGATTTGGTAACGATACCATGTCTATCAACATCTGGGTCGTTGCCAAAGGCGATATCAAACTTATCTTTTAATTTTATGAGCCCAGCCATGGCATAAGGGGAAGAGCAATCCATACGGATTTTCCCGTCTTTATCGACACACATAAAAGAAAAGGTTGGATCAACTTTTGGATTAACAATGGTTAAATCCAATTTATAATGTTCGGCAATGGGTGTCCAATAATCAATTGCTGCACCCCCCATTGGGTCAACACCAATTTTAATACCAGCTTGACTAATTGCTTGCATATTTACCACTTGGTCAAGAGATTTAACGTAAGGCATGATTAAGTCTTTATGATGCGCTTTTCCTGATTGTAAAGCTTGATGAAGGGTAATTTGACGAACTTCTTTATTCTTATTTTGAATAATTTCATTGGCACGATTTTGAATAATCTTGGTTACATCTGTATCAGCAGGTCCCCCATTAGGTGGATTATATTTAAAACCACCATCTTGAGGTGGATTATGAGACGGTGTGATAATTACGCCATCTGCAAACCCATCTTTGCGACCGAGGTTATAGTTCAATATTGCATGAGAAACGGCTGGTGTTGGTGTGTATCGACCATTTGACTGAACGATAATATCAATACCATTTGCGGCAAATACTTGTATTGCTGTTGCATGGGCAGCTTCGGATAAAGCGTGAGTATCCATGCCAATAAATAATGGACCTGTGTAGTTTTGTTTATGCCTATACTCAACAATCGCCTGGCAAATTGCTGCAATATGGGTTTCATTAAATGTATATTTTGAAGAACAACCACGATGACCAGATGTTCCAAAGCTTACCAGTTGGTTTTTGTCGGTAATATCAGGTGTTAGATTGTAGTAATCTGCCATTAATAAGGGAATATTTTCTAGTAATGTATAAGGCGCTGGTTTTCCAGCTAGAGGTGAAAGTGCCATTTGTTTTTCCAACTTATAAACATAGATAAAAGTATATAAGCTGGTTGCTGGATTTGCGAAAATCTATGCCTTGTTAATTAGATTTATTGATTTGCAACGCAGCTAGCACTACGTTAAGTCTATATCTATCTAATGCTAATTTTGAAGTTCTAACGGGACCTATCCATTTTTTATTGAAAGACTGTCTGATTAAACTTAGAAATAAGAGCATGATTGAACTTACTATACTTCCTTTGTATGGGATACAAAGAAAACTAGATCGGATTACCTGCAGTGTTGAAATAGCGTAATTACGATTTTTTTGCACTGCATTTCAGGTTTACGACAGAGCAAAAAATTTTCTATGTAATACCTCATAATTCAAAATAATTGAAATAATTGTGCTTAATATTAAAATATTAATAGACCAGTCTTGGAAGAAAATTCCTTGTAATAAACAGGCAGTCACGGGTAATAAACTTGTTATAAACGAAAAATTTTCTGCACCAATATTAATTACACTGCTCTGTGATAAATAATTTGGTAAAATCATATTACAGAATGCAATTACTAATAAATTTAAAAATAAATACAACATTGAGCCATCATAAACTTGAGTGATTAAGCTATCTTTCTGACAATAAACCAAAATGATAGAAAATATAACCAACGGATAAAACCTAATTGATAATATCTGCATTGCAGTCAATTTAAATCTGGTTGCATATATTTTTGAAGTTTTTAAAAATATAAACCCAGATATTCCAGAAGCAACTATAACAAAAATAATAGTTATAGTTGCTTCTGGAATAATTAGAAATATAAATATTAACGTTAACGTACTTAAGATAGTTTTTATCTTTGAACCATTAGACAGGCTTCCACAAATGGCAACAACAATTGGGAAAGTGATGAAAAATAATCGTGTAGAACCATGGATAATAGCATAGTAAGTAAGCCACCATACTATCAATAAGCTAAATGATAACAATAGCCATAGTTTAAATGCTTTTATTATTGTAGCGTGCGCTTTTATAGAGGCTGTCTCTTATACACATCTGACGCTGCCGACGATCTACTCTGTGT
>CAJXRW010000401.1 GCA_913060525.1 uncultured Gammaproteobacteria bacterium | reverse complement strand
CTACACAGAGTAGATCGTCGGCAGCGTCAGATGTGTATAAGAGACAGACCTAAACGTTTTTTTGAGCTACGTAGGTTAAAAAATAGTTTACGTTGAGATTTAGTTGTTGCGATTTTAACAATACGCCAATTTTTTAAAATATACTCGTGAATTTCAGCTTTAATCCAATGCACAGCAAACGATACAAGTCGTACATTTAAGTCAGGATTAAAGCGTTTTACGGCTTTCATCAAACCAATATTACCTTCTTGTATTAAATCAGTTGTTGGTAATCCATAGCCTGAAAAACCTTTAGCAATACGCGCAACAAAACGTAAATGCGCCATAATAAGCTTTTGTGCAGCCTCAAGATCACCTTGTTGCTGTAATCTCAAAGCGTACTTTTTTTCTTCCTCTTCTGTCAGCATGGGTACGCTATGCACAAAATTTAAATAGCTATTTAACCCTGATGTATCAGATAATGCAGGAATAGGTAAAAAATTTTGCTTCACTACTAATGCTTTTGTCATAGAAGACTCCTAGTTTAAATACGCCCTCATTTTACCTTTTTTTAAGTTTAATGGCAATTGAGCGGATGTTTAAGTTAGCTAAACACTTTAGAGTGATAATGTTAAGAAAATATTAACGTAATATAATAGGTGATTGCCTGTTATAACTCATTGATTATATTTAATATTTTATGTGAACTAAATTCCAGAACATAATTTAATGTTTCTTGTCCACGTAAAAATAAATCACAGCTAAATGTATTTAAGAGCCTATTATTTTGTTCGATTAACAGGGTTAAGCGGGTCAGGTGTTGGTTAGGTATGGGTTTCCAGTAGTTTTCTAAACCTTTTAACGTTACTTTAATATCAGCTGGCAATAGGATACTGTCTGGCTGAGCAGGAAAAAGTACATGATGATTATCTGGTGATAAAAGCTCTGAAATAAAGGAACCTTTTGTTGCTTGGTCATTAATCCAAATTTTTTGGTTAAATAGTTTTAATTTCTGTCTAAGCTGGGCAGATAGATTGGTATGCTCAGTGGTGACTAAATAGGGTGATACAAGCTCTCGTATATCATCAACAATAATTTTATTCGTCTCATTATTCGGTAGTATCACTTTAATATCTAGGTAAGGGTATCCTGCGCGATAAGCAAACGTAACTTGATGTTTCTCAGCTAATGGTTCCAACTGTTCAGCCATTTTGGATTCCGAAGTGCCGAGTAACCGCCACCTAAATAATCGTTCATCTGATGTAAAACCTGCTTCTTCAATAGCAGGGAGAACATATTTCTCAAAAATTGGCAAACATTCTCTGGGTGGTCCAGGGAGCATGAATATCCATTGCTGGTTATGTTTTATCATACAAGCATCTGCTGAACCATTTTCATTGGGTAATACGGTAGCAGATTTTGGGAATAAGGCTTGTTGACGGTTGTTTTCAGTAATGGGGATATTTCTTTCGCTAAAGCGCTTAACAATCCAATCCCACGTTGGCTGATGGAATTCAAGTGACTCATTGATCAACTTAGCAACTACAAAACGTGTTCTATCATCCGAGGTTGGCCCAAGTCCACCTGTGATAATTACAATTTGGTGCGACTGGTATAAATAATTTAGTGCTTGATATAAATTTTCCTCTTGGTCATCAACAATAACATGTTGCCCTAATAGAACACCTTTTTCTTGTAGTGATTGTGCAATATTTTGACCATTTGTATTAAGGATTTCACCGCTAACAATTTCGGAACCAGTGGCTAAAAATCCAACGGTTTTATTTAGCGGCTGTGACATAAGTTTTTCCTTACTAACAAAATCTATTGGTAATGTTTTAAATCTGCCTGCATGTTTTTTATCATCTTCTGAATTAACAATAACTGTGATTCATAAGATGCTTCCATTTTTTTGATTGCTTTAGGATCAGGTTGAGTACGTAGCTCAGTATTTAATTGTTGTTGTAACTCTAAAGCTTGCTGTGAAAATTTGTCTAATTTAATTCTTTGGTTGGTCTGACTGTGCATTAAAAAAATATTTTTGCGTGAGTTATTGATAGTATTAAACTCTGGATATGTCATCCAACCTACTTTACCTGTCATTGTGTTGGCAACTTCAATCCAGGCTCCTTTTTGATAAATACCAATAATGGGATCATTTTGTGAAGCTTGAGTTATCAATTCACTCTGTTTATTTGGTTTTTGATAAATAGATAAAGTTGTAGATGACGCTAATTTTTTTGTTGGTTGTTGGAGTATCCCTATGAAAATAAATCCTGAAATAATGAGTCCCAAAATAAGTGTCAGTATAAACTTAGATACAAAGTTATTATTCATGGTTAAGTATATATCTGTCTCTTATACACATCTGACGCTGC
>CAJXRW010000400.1 GCA_913060525.1 uncultured Gammaproteobacteria bacterium | reverse complement strand
AGATTTCTGCCTGTCTCGTGGGCTCGGAGATGTGTATAAGAGACAGATTCTATGTATAATATCCAGGTATGTCATTTTATTCCTTTCAACTGTTAATAACAGTCTTTTTATCTTCCCATAATTTAGTTATATTTGAATTATTTAAAGTAAATGCAGGGTAAAAATGTCTGAGTGTTTTAATGCTTTCCATACACTAAAAAAATATGTTGAATCACATATTATAGGGCAAAGCAAACTAGTTAACCGTTTGCTTATCGCGATACTGGCTGATGGCCACATGTTGGTTGAGGGCGCGCCAGGGTTGGCAAAGACAAAAGCGATCCATTCATTGTCTAAAGCCATTGAGGGGGATTTTCAACGCATTCAATTTACCCCTGATTTATTACCTGCTGATTTGACTGGTTCGGAAGTTTATAGACCGCAGGAAGGAACATTTGAGTTTCAGAGAGGGCCATTATTTCATAATTTGATTTTAGCGGATGAGATTAATAGGGCGCCAGCAAAAGTACAGTCTGCTTTGCTTGAGGCTATGGCAGAGAGACAGATAACGGTTGGGCATACAAGTTATCCGTTAAGTAATTTATTTTTAGTAATGGCGACTCAAAATCCAATTGAGCAAGAAGGAACATATCCTTTACCAGAGGCTCAATTAGATAGATTTCTGCTTCAGGTTAATATTACTTACCCGGATGTTGAATCAGAACTAAAAATATTAAGACTTAATCGAGCAGAATTGGCAAGACCTGATATTGATGTCCCTGAAAAGTTATCGCAGAAAAAATTATTTCAAGCAAGAAGTGAAGTGTTAAATTTACATATATCTGAACCATTGGAAAGATACTTGGTTGAATTAGTTATTGCTACTAGAAATCCTGAAAGATACAGTGATAAATTAAAATCTCAAATAAGGTATGGTGTTAGTCCGCGTGCGACTATTGCATTAGACAGATGTGCAAGAGCGCATGCTTGGTTAAGTGGTAAAGACTTTGTTTCCCCTGATGACATTCAAGCTATTTTGCCTGATGTATTTAGACACAGGGTCTTAATTTCTTTTGAAGCTGAGGCTGAAGGTATAACCCCTGATGATGTAATTAATGAGCTTCTAAATAAAGTACCTGTACCATAACCCATTTATAGTTGGTAAGCATATGTCGATGCATAAAATAACACAATATGGTTTGGTTCCAGATTTTAAAAAGCTATTAAGTTTGAGATATCAGTCAGGCTTGTTGGAACTAAAATCCAAGAAAAAAGTTGCTTATTTGCGCTCGGGTGATCATTTATCACATTTTAAAGGTAGAGGGATTGATTTTGACGAAGTTCGACTTTATGACTCAAATGACGATATACGTCATATCGACTGGCGAGTAACTGCTCGCACAGGAATTCCACACACCAAATTATATAAAGAAGAAAGAGAAAGACCAATTTTATTGTTGGTTGATATGTCGACATCCATGCAGTTTGGAACTAAAAAAACCTTTAAATCGGTCATTGCTGCGGAGGTTGCATCTGTTATTGCTTGGAGTGCCCTTGGGAAAAAAGACCGTGTTGGCGGTTTTGTTTTTTCAGAAATTGTACATAAAGAGCTAAGACCTACAAGTGGTCGAAAAGGGATTTTGAATTTCATTAATACACTTGGTGATGAGCAGTTTGTTAGGGAAAAAAGCAAAGAGCCCAAGAACATGTTATTAGATTACCTAAAGCGTTTAAGAAGGGTTTTAAAACCAGGAACATTAATTTACATCATTAGCGATTTTGCGTATTTAAGTATTCAAAGTGAAGAGCTAATTCGTGAGTATATTCAAATATGCCAGCATAATGAGGTGTTAAACATTCATGTTTATGATCCTTTAGAAAAATCGTTGCCTTATGGTAATTTCCCATTTTCTGATGGCATTAAAAGGCTTGATATAAGTATCAGTAATGATAAGGATAAAGAGGAGTATCAAAATCTTTATCAAAGCAAAATAAAATTATTAGATAAATTGTTTCGCTCGTATAGAGCGGGTTATGTAAATGTTGCGACTAATGATGATGTGGTAAATAAAATCAGATTAGCCCTACAAATGGTACAAACATGACAAAAGAAGAACTTTTATCACAGTTAAAAGGGATTCATCTACCCACTTCAAAGCCAGATTGGTGGGATATGGCGCCAGGTTGGTATGTTTTGCTGGTGATTATAATATTGTTTGGAATATGTGGTATTTCATTATATTTTCATTTAAAGAATAAAAAACAAAAACGCCTAAAGTTATTAAAACGAGTAGATGATATTTATGACCAATATTGCGATAATTGCCATCAATATGCCTGTCTCTTATACACATCTGACGCTGCCGACGATCTACTCTGTGTAG
>CAJXRW010000399.1 GCA_913060525.1 uncultured Gammaproteobacteria bacterium | reverse complement strand
CACAGAGTAGATCGTCGGCAGCGTCAGATGTGTATAAGAGACAGATTATAGACCAGTCAAATTCTGCAGATAAAAAAAACAGCATAATTAACTTTGCTGGTAAAACCTCTCTCGTAGACGCTGTAAACATTATGGATTTTTGTGATTACATTATCAGTAATGATACCGGACTTATGCATATTGCCAACGCACTCTCAAAGAAAACCCTGGTTATATATGGCTCATCTTCAGATAATTTCACCCCGCCTCTTAATGAACAATCAGTTTCCATTTATCTTAATGGCCTAGTCTGCCGCCCCTGTTTTAAAAGAACCTGTCCCCTTGGGCATATGAATTGTTTGAATCAATTAACTGCAGAAAGCGTGTTTAATAAATTTAAAGATACTTTTCTGTAAAAAAATAAACACCTTGTATTAGAAGCTGATATTCAAATCCAGGGTAATGTGGGCTGTTCTTTGATTATCATATAAACCAAACCATCCAAATTCGATTGCACCGAGGACTTGTGGCGATAAAATAGGTCTTTGAACATAAGCCATAATTTGCTCCTCGACACCTTGAACCGCTAAACCAAAACCAGATCGTCCAGCCAATGGAAAAAAGAAATTTTCAACATTGTATGCCCGACCATAAGTCAAACCAAAGCTCGTTTTCGTATCCCACAATACTGGAGAATAGATGGTTTGAATATACCAAGAGTTTGCTTTGCCATTATTTGTGTACGACTTGTCTTTTAATAAAGTTATCCAACCACCTAATAATGAATATTCTTTATAGCTAAGTGTTCCTTGGGTATTAAATAAAGAGTTATCATCTTGTCTCGTGCTAATGGTTGTTGCACCTGTGGTAGGGTTGGTAACTGCGATTTTATCAACTGCCATGCCCATATCAGCAATGTTATAAAGGTATGCCAATACCAAACTATACCCAATACCAGACTGTCCAATGGTATTATTGTAGAAAATACTCGCCATGAAATTTGGATTATCATTATTGCTAGACTCTGGTTGAATATAAGCAAAATTTGCATTCAGGCCATGATCAAAATAACCAAATAGTGCATTTGTACGCCATAATGGACGGAAGTAACCCGCATTCAAGCCAGCCATATAGGGTGAAGTACCGCCACCACTCATTAAGGGCACTCTATTTTTACCTACAGTAAAGAAAAATGGAGATTCTTCTAAATTACCAAATGTTACAAATGCATTTCGCATGCCAGGGGAAGATAAATCAAACGATGAAATCGTCATATATGCTTGTAACCATTCAGTAATATTAGACATGACATCAAACGTAATGACTGTGGTATTTAAGGCAATACCAGAACTATAATCTTGCGTAGAACGACTGGTGCCCGTGGTTGCACTAAAAGAATCTCCCCAGGCTTGAACGGCATCTATCTCAAAAAAACCACCAAAAACGAATGCACGATCATCAAATCGATTACGTCCTCTTAATAAATTTAATGGGACTTGTGAAGATACCGAGTTACCCTTAAAAGCAGTTAAATCATCAAAATCTGAGTCACTATAAACTCTGCCAGATAACGTCTCTTGACTAATTTGAACCTGCTTATCTGTATTGACTATTGCCGTATTGCTATCAATATTTATTTCAGCACCCTGGCTAACTCTTATGCTATGTCCAATCTCCTTTTCAAACGTATTGATTTGTTTTGATAACAGTTTATTCTTTTGTTGAATCGTTTCTATTTTTTTAGAGAATTGTTGTTGGTAAAGCTGCTGCTCTTTTTTAAAAGCATTTATTTCATCCATTAATGAGGTGTTATTTTGCGCATAAGAAATCACATACATTACCATGCTCAAAATAATAATAACTATGCGAAAACAAAGTGGCATCTTAAACGGGTTACAAGTACAGATTTTTAAAAGCTTAGCAGGCTCTGGTACTTTTGCCAGGCAGGTTATAGGACAATAATATTCTGTTTTATTTTAGACCAACCCTCTTTTAACAAAGTTGCTACTAACACAAACCACATTGAACTTGAACCACTTAAATAGGAAACTATTTAAAAAAATTAATCTCGCCAAGATTATAGTTTTGATAAAAATAATATTGGGATATAAGTTGGTTTCTATTTTTAACGTTTAGTTTCTTACAAATATTTGAAACATGTTTTTCTACTGTGCGGATAGATAAATGGGTAGCATTTGAAATTTCTTTATTCATTAAACCTGTAACCACATAGGCTAATATCACCCGTTGCTGCTGTGATATATAATTTGGTCTATGGGTATTAATCGTGTACCTGGCAATTATTTTTTCTGTTGCATTGATCAACTGTTCATACTGTTTGACAATATACTTAGCTGTCTCTTATACACATCTCCCGAGCCCACGAGACAGGCAGAAATCTCGTATG
>CAJXRW010000398.1 GCA_913060525.1 uncultured Gammaproteobacteria bacterium | reverse complement strand
CTCGGAGATGTGTATAAGAGACAGGTGTTAATTATGCTGATTGTCAAATCTATTCATTATTAGATGAAAATATTAATATATTGGATTGGCAACCATTAGCTCGTGTTGTTGATTATATGGTAGATACAAAAGATGTCTCATTTCTTAAATCTGCTGGCAATGCAGGTTGGACGCCTTCAACACAGGAAGCGCCGTATGCAAATACATTATCAACACCAGCTGATAGCTATAATGCAATTGTGGTCGCAAATATGGATCTTGGAGATTATTCACAATTGGATGAGAGCGGGAATCCTGTAGTTCATAGTGCAGATCGTTTATTGCCTCACGTGATTAAGAGTTCTAGCAGTAGAGGTCCTACGGTTCTTGGACGCAAAAAACCTGATTTAACGGCACCAGGTCATAACACTAGAACAGCTGCTCCTAATCCAGATGTTTATTATGATCCGGTAAACTTCCCAAAATTTAAAATATATAAAGAAAGGATGATGTATGATTCTATTACTCAAACAAGGTTACAAACAGGTACGAGTACGGCAACACCATTTTTAACTGGTTCAGTATTACTCATAGAGGATTATGTTAATAAATATCTAAAAGAAGAAAATAGGGCATTGTCTAATCCGATGGCGATGAAAGCATTACTTATAAACAGCGCAGACTCCTGGACTGATAACAGTCAGCCTGGTCCACATGACTTAAACTACGTATGTGATTCAGCAGAGCCTAGCTGTGGGCATGGTCCTGTGTATCATAGTGAATGGAATAGAACTTATGGCTGGGGATATGTCAATTTACACAGTGCATTTATGCAAAAAGATAATGTGATTCTTGATACAATATCAATTGCTGATCATAGCAAAGAATATACTGTTAAATTGATGCCAGGTGATAAAGTCACACTTGTTTGGAATAGGCATGTTGGTTTTAATGATAACCTTGAAAGTTTTAAATTAAATCAATTGAATTTAAAAATTGTTGATCCTATAACTAAAATGGGATATTCCGATCCAGGCAAAATAGATAATGTTAAGCAAGTATCTTATGGAGATGCCATTCTTGATCGTGGATTGGGTGAAAAAGAGTTTATTGTGGTCGTAGAAACACTAGAAAAACAATTTGATGGCGTAAAAGAAGAAAAGTTTGCTTTATCTGCTGCTTCATCTGTAAATATAAGGCAGCCTGCATAGTTATATAATGGCTAAAATAATCCACTCGGTATTATATGTGGGAATTATTTGCAAGGTCCAAAATGAAATAGTTATTTATGGCAATCTTAATAAATCACACCTTTATATAATACATCTTCGCTTGATTGATCAGTTCGTTTAACTTAACAATATGTAAATTAAGCTTTTCATGATCTGGCTGATAGATGGCGTGGAATTGTATAGGTGAAAGCTGCGTGCGAATTTGCCACATGCAATGCTCGAATTTATTAATTTTTTCTCTGTCTTCTTTTGTAACATTCAAATCTGCATAGTAGTTTTCACCTGCCACACTCGTGGAGTCAAGTAGGGTATTGAGCTTATCGCTTACTTTGTTTACCTTGGTAATACTATTTTTCTGTCCTTTATAATTTAGAATATCTGCTAAAACTCTTGGTGCAGTATGGCAAAATTCTTGCTGCAAGATATGGTAGTTAAAACGTGAATAATTCATTTTTTTACTTAATGGATAATCCAATACCGTACAAATTATTATGCCTAAGGTTGCTGCAATTAATC
Organism: uncultured Gammaproteobacteria bacterium; assembly: GCA_913060525.1. GTDB lineage: Bacteria > Pseudomonadota > Gammaproteobacteria > Francisellales > Francisellaceae > CAJXRW01. Next base: position 675 of record CAJXRW010000398.1, on the reverse strand, counting down.
CTGAAACTGCTGCTTGAGATAATGCTAATGCTGGCTGTTCATTATTATGATCAAAAATAAATGATACCAGTAGAAGTGCATAAAAAGTTAAATACATGGCTTGGACATCATAGCGTTTTGGGTATGTGATCGAAGGCGTCATACAGGCACAAAAAATAAAGAATACGACCACAAATCTATAATTAAGTTGAAATAGATAAAATGCGAGGAGGATGATTAGTAGACCAGTTATGGTTCCTTTTTCTCGGTGGATACCTTTAGTAATAATTAATCCAGGTTCATAGGCTGTTGAGACCAAAATAATACTATTTAACGTCCACCAAGCCATTGGAAGCTCTGTGGTAAATACCCATAATCCCACCCCAAAAAGAATAGAGACATGCCAGGCTCGGGCTAAATTCATTTTTAGCTTTAAAGACTGCTGCATACTTTATTCCAATTTTTGGCTGACTTTTCTAAAAGCTCTAAGGCAACTTTTTGTTGTGCATTTGTCTGTTCGCACTTAAGTGAAGTAGGGACCGTATAAGAATGTTTTTTACTAATTTTTTCTTTAAAAATTGAGAACTCGTTTGCAAAGTCTTCCCAGAATTTATGAATAATTTTTTCATGTTGTAATGAAATAACAATCTGTCTCTTATACACATCTCCGAGCCCACGAGACAGGCAGAAATCTCG
>CAJXRW010000397.1 GCA_913060525.1 uncultured Gammaproteobacteria bacterium | reverse complement strand
TACACAGAGTAGATCGTCGGCAGCGTCAGATGTGTATAAGAGACAGCATTAACAGCATTCCCATAGCCATTATCAAAATCAGCAATAACAGGAATAGATACCACATCAACAATTTGAGTTAAAATGTCTACAATCTGTGTAAAGCTAATTAAACCCATATCTGGCACACCGATACTGCGTGCAATCGCACCACCTGAAGCATAAACAATGGGAAAACTAGCCTGCTCAACCAGTTTTGCCGACAAACCATTATATACACCAGGAGCCACATACAATTCATCTTTAGAAAACAACTCTCTTAGTTTATTCATTAACTCTCCGACTGTAACTGCCTTAATACTAACTGGTAAGCTTCTTCAACTTCTTGGTCAAAATATTTCAAGCCTCTTAGGGAAGCTTTTGTTCTGGGTGTTTTTACCATTTTATGTCTAATTTCTTGCTGTTTATCAAGCGTTAGTTTCTTTTGACTGCTTTCGATATTATGAATGATCATTTCTGTATTAGGTCGATATTGCTGCCAATGTTTTAAACCTAAGCGATCAACGACAGCAGCATCAATATACTTTTCATTATTAATAGTGATTGGAGTAAATAACTTTGGCACAGCGCCTGATGCAACCACAGCAGGAATCAATTCCCCTGAACTAATCAATTTATATTCACGCTTACCATAACTACATACACCAACAGCCAATGGAATTTTGAGTCCATTAAAATTTTTAGGGATTTTACTAGATAAATAAGTGATAAACGGCTGCAATGAGAAAAAACCACGCCAAAATTTTGGGTTAAATTTTACCAATTTGATAGGTGGTATTTCCGAAATTAAGTTAGATATCTCATTTAGACTATATCCAGAACAATATAATGCGCCTACAATTGCGCCTGAGGATGTTCCACATATTGCATCAACCGCAATCTCTTGCTCTTCCAGAGCTTTCAAAAAACCAATATGCCTAGCAAATCCTAAATAACCGCTTGATAAAATAATATCTGCCATGATTACAATAAACGCTTAACAAAACCACGACAGAAAAACATGATAATACCAAGCAGTAATACCGTCACACCAATATAAGCAAATACAACCATATAGGCATAATTGCTTTGTGATATGGTATCAGTTGCTGGAACGACTGTAAAATCAGCCAGATAACCTAACAATACAGCTGCAGCTCCTGTCATTAAATTCCATATTCCCATACAAATACCTTCTTTACCTTCTGGTGAGAGCTTACCTGCCATAGCAATACCAATCGGTACAACTAATAGCTCTCCAGATACAAAGAATAAAAATACGAGCAATAACCACAAGATAGAAAAGGTTGATGCCATATGCGTATAAACCAATAAGGTTAGCAGTAGATACCCTAATGATGCAAATATTAATCCAACCGCAAACTTGGTAGGCAGTGCTGGGTTCTTATTGATTTTATCCAACTTAATCCAAAGCGCACTGTACACAAATCCAATCAGTATACAATAGGCAGGATCCAGTGATGTAACAATACCTGCTGGTAATTCAATTCCACCAATTAATCGATCAATATTACCTTGAGCATATACTGGTAATAAATCAAATTCAGAACTAAAGATGACCAAATAAGCCAACCCAACGATACATAACACCATAAATGCTTTTAAACGCTTGGCTTCCTCTGGCTCAAGTCCACGACTAATTTTGAATAAATATAAAAATGAGATAACTACAGTAACCCAAATTAAAATACTGTTGATCGTCACGTAATTGAGCAAAATATAACAAACTGGCGTAACCAAAATTGATATTACGATTAAGATACCAATTCCATGCGAATCTTTCCCTTTATAGTTTCTTTCACCAGTTTGAATTTCAGCATAGGTTTTGAAGCGTCCACGCATAAATAAAAATGCGATGAAACCAACAAATAACGGCGCACCAAAAATAAAAAATGTAAAGTACCCTAATTTCTCCATAATAAAGCCACTACAGAAGTTAGAGATTAAGAACCCAATATTAAATAACATATAAAATAAGGTACTACCTGATTCTTTTCTAACATCATGTTTATGGTAAAGCATCGCGACCAATGACCATATTGCAGGTGTACATAATGCATTACCAACTAAAAATAACGATAGCCCCAAAAATAATGTGAAATGCCCAGGTAAAATGATACACATCATGCCAAAAAAGCTAAAAGCCAATCCGACTGTTGTTGCATTTCTGAAACCAAATTTATCACATAAGTAACCACCTAATAGCGGTGTTGTAAACGAAAGTGAAATAAAAGCAGCCGTGATTCCAAATGATTGATCATCCGACATTCCACTTTGACTTTTTAAAAATAATGCTAAATTTGCTAGAAAAACACCCAGACTCAAAGTAAATGTTGCATAAATTAATGAGAGGCCCCATAACGC
>CAJXRW010000396.1 GCA_913060525.1 uncultured Gammaproteobacteria bacterium | reverse complement strand
TCTACACAGAGTAGATCGTCGGCAGCGTCAGATGTGTATAAGAGACAGTTTTTAGGGTGATCAATCCGTTGCCAAGATCGAACTTTAGTGTGGTTATCTAGAGCATTTTCCAGATACTTGGGTATCGTGTAGTATAAATCCCTTCCCACCTCAAATAATCCTTTCTGTCTTAGCTAATTTGGCCTTAAAGGTGTCATACGAGCGTTTTTCCTGTTCAGAATACACTTTTAAATGCAATTTCAACCCCAGCTCTAGATAAAAACTTTCCTTGAATTTTTCATAGAAGTCAGCATCAACTTTAATGTCTTCTACTTTTGTTGCTTTCGTTTTTATCAGCAAATCTACATCGGTACTTTCCGCACCATATAAGGCGCTACCAAATATATAAGCAGCCTCTATGTTTGCTTTTTTTATCTTGGATTTTTCAACAATCCAAGTTTTATACTTTTCTAAGTTATTTTTCCCAGAAGAACAATAGCTCAAGATCAAATCTGAAAAAGCGTTGGGAAATTGATTTTGTGAATAATCGAAGCTTGGATCTTCGCAGTGATTCTTAAATGCTTGAATATGAGACTTCATTGCAGAAACAACTAACTCTTCACGTTTATCGAGCCTTTTAACTCTGTTTAATATACTCAATATACTCTCATTATTTGGTACAATTTGATCAAGCTTTAACTGTTCCCATACCTCGTAATCGTGACGAAGCTCATCTGTGCTACCAGCACTTGTATTAGGTCCAAACGCCGTAAATATTCTCCGATTATCATCCATCAATGGTCGAATATCAGGAGCCGCTTTTGATAGCGTTTTGTATCTTTTGGAAGAGTTTGTCTTGTTACTCAGTTGCTTTAATGTAAATAAAACAACTGAAGATACAATCATAAAAGCACCAATAACTATAAACATGCTATCGACGCCCGAATTGAGCGAAAGCTTTATATACAAATCGTCTTTAAGGATCTCTAAGTTTGAGCATAACTGTATGACCCTTTGGTAACTTACAAGGGCTATTCCTGAGGTCAACAACAACCATATAAACTTAGTATCGAAATTAGGATTTAAAAATCGATTAAGTTTTTCTAAAAGAATGCCTTTTATGGTTAAATCGTTACTCATATCTTCCCTAGAAAACTAACAACTAATCATCCTCATAAATGCATCACATATCATCTTTACACCTAGTCAAAACAACAAAGATAATATATTTATAGCCTATTTATTTGATACTTTTGCTATTGTATGCAAAATATCCTGGAATATGGCATACATATAAAATAACGGAATCAACCTATTTCTTTAAAAAAATTTGCTCTTTATCAATTTCAACATTAAAACCCTTGCATATCTGCTGGATGATTTCATTGTTCTTTAATTGATTGTAGGCATCATCAAGCAATTTTTGTTCTTCGTTGTGTTCAACTTGCGCTGGGGTTAATTCTTTTTTTTTTGATGGCTGACCTTCAAGACCAGCAATAATCAAATCAATTTCTTTTCCGAGCGAAGCGCTTAATTCTGCTTGAATACGTTTTTGAGTTTGTTCAGTCAACATGCTTTGGTAGACTGGATCAAGAGATATTGTCACAGACTTATTATCGTATGACTGTAAAAGACTATGCCTGATAATTTGCTTTGGGACGCCTTTTAAATTAATTCGTGCAACTAAAGCATTCCAATTTAAGCCTTCTGACTGCGGGTTATCTTCAGTTGAATTAGCTTCAGGAGGCGCTTCATTAACGACCACCGTACGCTTTGGTGCTTCTATTTTTTGATCTAATAAAGGGGCAGAAAGTTGATGTGCTTGAGATACCGTTTTTTCAGGCGAAACAACATTACAACCATTTGGACTAAAAGCAATCATGCGCAATAACGCCATATCTAAGCCAATTTTCTCATCTGGTGCTAATAAAATATCGTCTTTGCTTTTAATTGCGATTTGATATAGCAACTGACAATATTCAGGGTGAATCAACTTAGCCATTTCCTGAACTTCGCTTTCAGCTATAATTTCCATAGGAACGTGACCAGATATCTGATAGGACTGTACACAAAAAAACAATTCTGCCAGATTATTGAGAACACTAATACCACTTTTCCCACTGAGCATAATATTATGGGTCTCTTCAAAAATCCCTTGGATATTTTTCTCGAGCAACAACCGTATTAACTTTAGCACTACCCTGTGATCAACCACACCCAACATGCTTGCCACACTATCTACATCAACGTTTTCTTGGGAATAGTTAATGGCTTGATCAAGTAAACTTAAACTATCCCTCATACTTCCATTTGCAGCTTTCGCCAACATATCAAGCGCCATTGGCTCAAATTGAATCTGCTCTTTACCCAATATATTAGCTGTCTCTTATACACATCTGACGCTGCCGACGATCTACTCTGTGTAGA
>CAJXRW010000395.1 GCA_913060525.1 uncultured Gammaproteobacteria bacterium | reverse complement strand
CTACACAGAGTAGATCGTCGGCAGCGTCAGATGTGTATAAGAGACAGGTTTTAACCAATCTAATAACTCAGATGTTGAAGGCTTTTTCTTTAAATCGTTTAACTCACGAATATGGTAAAAATAATTAATCGCCTGATTGGTTAAATTCTCTTTTAAATTTGGATAATGCACATCAACTATTTGCTTTAAAATTTCAAAGCCAGGGAATTGAATATAGTGAAAAAAACATCTTCTTAAAAATGGATCAGGAAGCTCTTTCTCATTATTACTCGTGATAATAATGATTGGTCGATGTATTGCTTTAATCACTTGTTTAGTTTCATAAACATAAAACTCCATTTTATCAAGCTCAAGTAATAAATCATTTGGAAACTCAATATCTGCCTTATCAATCTCATCAATCAATAAAACGACTGGTGTTTCACTTTCAAAAGCCTCCCAAAGCTTCCCTTTAACAATGTAGTTTGATATGTCTTTTACTTTTTCATCACCTAATTGTGAGTCACGTAAACGCGAAACGGCATCATATTCATACAAACCTTGCTGTGCTTTAGTTGTTGATTTTACATGCCATTGAATAAAGGGTAAATTAAGTGATTCAGCCACTTCTTGTGCTAACATCGTTTTACCTGTACCTGGCTCCCCTTTCACCAATAAAGGCTTTTGTAATTGGATGGCGGCATTTACAGCAATTTTGAGATCATGGCTGGCAATATAGTTTTCAGTATTTGTAAATTTCATAAGTAAACTGATTGATAAAATCTACTAGAAATTTTACGCCCACACAGATTTAAGTCAACATCACATTCAAAAATGGCAATTGCCAGAAAAAATCATAAACAATAGCGGCGTAAGTTTAGCTTTAAACTATTATTGTCTTTATATATGACTTGTTAATACAATTAACATACAGATCGATTGAATTAGTTACTTGATATGAACAATGTTTTACTGATTACCGATATGCATATTGCTAAAAATGGATTGAATGGGATTGACACCATTACTGCCTTTAAAAACGTACTTAGGCATTCAAATAAGAATATAAAAGCAGATTCCCTGATACTTTGTGGTGATTTGGCGCAGGATGGTTTTGAATCAGATTATCAAATTATGTGCGCGTTAATACACCAATATTACCCAAATATTCCAACTTACACGATTGCTGGAAATCATGATAATCAAGAAAATTTAGCCAAAATAGTAGATCAGCAAGACAACATTATTTATTTGGACAATAAAAAAATCGACACCGAAAATCATCAAATTATATTTTTAAATTCTAACCTTCAAAATAAAACAGAGGGTTATTTAGCCACAAAAACGTTAACCTGGTTAAAAGACATTTTACATACAACAAATAAACAGGTGTATATATTTTTGCATCATCACACTGTTCCGATAGGACTTAAAATTGATAAATACATACTCAAAAACCGAGAAGAATTCATTACCTTACTACAGTTATACAAAAATAAAATAAAGTCCGTCATTTGCGGACATACTCATAATTTCACACAACAAGAAATAGCTGGAATATCGTTTATCACCTTGCCTTCTGCTTCAATGCAATACCTATCTAAAACTCAGTTTATGCCAGAGAACAAGCAAATGTATTCTTTACTCAACCTGCTTAACAATAATCTAACCGTATATTCTGTTTAATCAACCTGTATAAGGTAGCTCGCAAAATAAGATAATGAATTAGATCTTTTTTGATCTAATAAAAAATTGGGAAAACCTTACAAATACAATACACTTATCTCTATGAAATATAGAATATTAAATTTGCTTCAACAGCTTTCAACCAGTCATTGGTTCATGCCATTGATTCTATCTTTCTGTTCAGTACTTTTGCTTTCACTATGTATATGGTTAGACTTAACTCTAACAAAAAATCATATACTATCGTATGGTCTTGGTTTTCAAATTAGCAAAGAAAGCATACAACAACTAATGACCATAATTATTACTGTTAGCATTTCGATAACTTGCGTCATCCTTTCTATTACTATGTTAACCCTTTCTTTCACAAGCAATCTGCTTGGCCCAAGGTTAATACCTAACTTTATTCGACAAGGTAAGACCCAAACAATTATTGGGGTTTTCATTAGCATTTATATTTACTGTTTAACTCTATTAACGGTCTCAAGCACTAATTATGCAAAAGACAACCCTATGCTTATCACCTTATATGTTGGTATTGGACTAGCTTTAACTTCATTTATTATGTTGATTTATTTTATTCACCATATCTCTCAAGCAATTCAAGTCAGTAATATTCTTGAACAGCTCAGTATAGAAGTGACCAACTCAATAAACCGATTATTTTTAGAGACAAAACCTAAAAAAAATAACGTATTTAGCTCAATACATCAACTGTCTCTTATACACATCTGACGCTGCCGAC
>CAJXRW010000394.1 GCA_913060525.1 uncultured Gammaproteobacteria bacterium | reverse complement strand
CTGCATACCGGCATTGACCTCAATAAAGACCAAAGTTATTTCTTGTTTGCCACCACCCAGGATCAAGTGGAGTACTTGCGCTTTCCATTGGGGGGGCTATCCAAAGAAGAAACCCGCCAACATGCCGAACGTTTTGGTCTGGAAGTGGCGAACAAACCTGATAGCCAAGATATCTGTTTTGTCCCCGATGGGAATTATGCCCGTATTGTTGAAAAACTGCGCCCCGGTGCTTTGGAATCTGGGGATATTGTGCATGTAAATGGGACTGTGCTGGGTCGCCATGACGGGATTATTAATTATACAATTGGTCAGCGCAAAGGTTTAAATATCGGCGGGTCTGATGAACCTTTGTATGTGATTAAAATTGATCCACGCGGGCATAAAGTTATCGTTGGGCCGCGCTCTGCCTTGGGAAAAGACACGTTTTATATTAATGAATTAAATTGGCTGGGGTCAACAGACCTTGCCAAAGATGGGTATAAATGTCACATCAAAATCAGATCTGGCCAAAATCCTATGCCTGCAACTGTGTATGCAGCAGCAGATAACAAAGCCAAAGTTGTTTTGGATATGCCTGAATACGGTATTTCTGCTGGTCAAGCCTGTGTTTTTTATGATGGTTCCCGCGTCCTAGGCGGCGGTTGGATCTTACGGGATTAACCGGGATTACCTTCCCCCTTTACTTTTACCCTTTTTATTCCTATTTGTAAGAAAATTCTGGCACTCTACGACATAGAGTGCTAAATTATAAAAAGTGGGCGTTATTCTCTGTCCGTCATCCTGTGACTTGATCACAGGATCCAGGATACTCAGACTTAAAATATTTGAAACAATACCAAAATTAAACTCATGGGTAGCCTAGACCCCGTATCAAGTACGGGGCGACGAGCTGACTTCGCTTAAACTCATTGAAAATGTTTATGATAATCGCTGTGTTTTATGGGTAATCAGAAATAAATTTATAAATCAAAACGACCAAGATTCATGACCTTACTCCAAGCCGCAGCAAAGTCATTTAAAAATTTATCTTGAGCGTCTGAACAAGCATAGACTTCAGCTAATGCACGAAGTTGAGAATTGGAACCAAAAACCAAGTCAACTCGAGTGCCGCGCCATTTAAGCTCACCTGATTTACGATCACGTCCATCAAACACATCTTTATCAATGGATGAGGCTTTCCATTCCGTACCCATATCAAGCAAGTTGACAAAAAAATCATTTGTCAGGCTTTCAGGTTTTGTCGTAAACACACCCTCTTGCGCCTGTTTATAATTGATGTTCAATACTCGCAAGCCACCAATTAATACGGTCATTTCTGGGGCAGTCAAGGTTAATAGTTGCGCTTTATCAACAAGCAAAGCTTCTGCTAATACACTAAATTTGGTTTTTTGATAGTTGCGGAAACCATCTGCAACTGGTTCTAATACAGAAAAAGAATCAACATCTGTTTGCGCTTGTGAAGCATCCGTGCGACCTGGGGTAAATGGTACTTCAATATTATTTCCAGCATTTTTAGCAGCCTGTTCAATCGCTACACATCCGCCTAAAACAATTAAGTCAGCCATTGATACTTTTTTGCCATCTGATAATTCACTATTCGCGGCTTTCAAAATATCTTCATAAACGCTGAGTACTTTAGCAAGCTGCTCAGGTTGATTAACTTGCCAATCTTTTTGCGGAGCTAAACGAAGTCGCGCACCATTAGTACCGCCACGCATGTCAGAACCACGATAGGTCACAGCAGATGCCCAAGCAGTTGAAACCAATTCTGAAATTGATAAGTTTGAGGCAAGAATAATAGATTTAAGGTTTTTAATATCTTTATCGTTAATTAATTTATGATTCACCTCTGGAACTGGGTCTTGCCAAATCAATTCTTCTTTAGGCACTTCAGCACCAAGATAACGAGCGCGTGGCCCCATATCACGATGCGTTAATTTGAACCAGGCACGTGCAAAAGCATCGGCTAATTGATCTGGATTTTCGTAAAATCTTCTTGATATTTTTTCATACGCTGGGTCAAAGCGTAATGATAAATCTGTTGTTAACATAGAAGGTGCATGTTGTTTTGCTGCGTCAAAAGCATCAGGCATTTCACCTTCACCCGCTCCATTTTTTGGTCGCCATTGATGTGCACCAGCAGGACTTTTTGTCAACTCCCATTCATAGCCAAATAAGTTTTCAAAGAAATAGTTACTCCATTTAGTTGGTGTTTGTGTCCATGTGACCTCTAAACCACTTGAGATAGTATCACCAGCTTTACCCGAACCAAATGTAGATGCCCATCCAAAACCTTGCGCTTCAATTCCAGCAGATTCAGGATCAGCGCCAACCAAAGCAGCATCACCCGCACCATGGGTTTTACCAAAGGTATGACCACCAGCGATTAAGGCAACTGTTTCCTGTCTCTTATACACATCTCCGAGCCCACGAGACAGGCAGAAATCTCG
>CAJXRW010000393.1 GCA_913060525.1 uncultured Gammaproteobacteria bacterium | reverse complement strand
AGATCGTCGGCAGCGTCAGATGTGTATAAGAGACAGCTGAAACGCAAATGCGTAAAGTTAGGGGCAATGGAATTGGAATGATTTTCCAAGAACCTATGTCTGCGCTTAACCCCGTTTTAACCATAAGAACCCAACTCATAGAAGTGCTTAAAAAGAATCAGTACTATAAAAAAGGCATTTCACTACAACAACAATGCATTGAACTATTAGAAAAGGTAAGAATCCCTTCAGCCAGGTCACGACTAAACGCTTATCCACATCAGCTTTCAGGTGGTATGCGACAAAGAATTATTATTGCCATGGCTTTAGCAGGTAATCCAAAGCTTCTCATAGCCGATGAGCCCACGACCGCACTAGATGTAACCGTCGAGGCAGATATTCTTAGGCTGCTTAAAACTATTCAGTCAGAAAATGATCTGTCAATACTGCTTATATCACATGATCTTGCTGTTGTGTCTCAAATTTCAGATCAGGTAAGCGTGATGTATGCTGGTGAAATGATAGAAGAAACAGACACCAAAACTTTTTTTGAAAACCCGCTTCATCCGTATAGCCAAAAACTAATAAAAGCGCGTCCTAATAACAATAACAGGGATAAAGAACTTATTACCATTCCTGGAAGCGTTCCAAGCTTAGATGCTTTGCCAGTTGGATGTAAGTTTTACGCTAGATGTACCTACCATGAAACAACATGTAGAAAACCACAAGCAATCTTATCCACTCCAAAATCAAGCTTACATAAAGTACGTTGTCATAAATGGGCGGATATAAAACAAGCAGAAATAATTACCAAATCTAATCTAAAATTGGATATTTCAGAGGAGAAGATCAATCTACTTAATATCACAAATCTTTCTATGTGGTTCCCAATATCAAAAAGCATCTTCAAACCATCCAAACAATATATCAAAGCACTTAGCAATATTAGCCTTTCAATAAACCAAGGTGAAACAATAGCCGTTGTCGGAGAGTCAGGATGCGGAAAAACAACACTGGCAAAAGCCATACTTAAATTGCTGCACCCAACAGCTGGAACTATAGAGATCAACAAAGAATTAAATACCGAGCGAAATAATATCAGTAAAATAATTCAAATGATCTTCCAAGACCCATTTAGCTCAATGAACCCGAAAATGATGGTCAAGGATATTTTACTTGAAGGCATAAGGGCGCTTAAATTAATCACTAAATCAGACCAGTTAAAAGAGGCACAAAAATTGATAAAACTGGTTGGCTTACCAAGCAATTCGCTTACACGCTACCCGCATGAGTTTTCAGGAGGTCAAAAACAAAGAATTGCGATCGCCAGGGCATTGTCAGTTAATCCAAAATTAATTATATGTGACGAACCCACTAGTGCCCTGGATGTTCCAGTGCAAGCACAAATATTGAACTTACTAAAAAAATTACAATCAGAATTCAACATTTCATATTTGTTTATTAGTCACGATCTATCCGTTGTATCATATATTGCTGACAAGATAGCTGTGATGTATTTAGGTGAAATTGTCGAAACAGGTTCTCAGGAAAACATACTACATCATCCAAAACACCCATATACGTTTAGTCTTATTCAATCTGCACCTGATATCAACAAACCTCTAACTAAACCTAATCTTGCTAATGAGCTGCCATCACAAATCAATATACCAGATGGATGTCCTTTCCACCCAAGATGTTATAAAGCCAAAGAAAAATGTAAATCTGAAAAACCCATGCTAACTGGGATTACACATCAATATGCCTGCTTTTATCCGATTATCTAATCAAACTCTGCACAATAAATGCAATCCAAGCAGAACTACATAACTTGTTTTTATACAAGCTCCCTCATTTTAGCCCTGATAATATCAACGGCAATTTTATTCTTACCACCTTTAGGTACGATAATATCAGCGAATCTTCTGGTTGGTTGTATGTATTTAATATACATAGGCCTAACAGTTTCTTGGTATTGATCAATAATACTGTCAATTGTCCTTCCTCGCTCTTTTACATCTCGCTTCATTCTTCTAAGCAAGCTGATATCAAGAGGCGTATCAACGTATATTTTAATATCCATTAATTCGCGTAATTTTTTTTCGTGAAATATTAAGATACCCTCGAGAATGACAATTGATTTATTATGACTTATCAGTGTAGTTTCAGATGACCGTGTATGCGTTGCAAAATCATACTTCGGAATAATAGTATCTTCTCCCCTTAAAAGCTGTTTAATATTTTTTTTAAGCAATGAATGCTCAAATGACTTTGGATGATCATAATTTGTTTTTTCACGATCAGATGGAGAAAGATGACTTTGATCTTTGTAGTAACAGTCTTCTGTTATTACAACCACTTTGTCTGAACCCAAGTCCTCAACAATCGAGTTTGAAAGCAAGCTTTTTCCAGAACCAGAAGCGCCAGACACACCAACAATAATCAAATTTTTATTATGCATTATTCCCGCATACTTAATGT
>CAJXRW010000392.1 GCA_913060525.1 uncultured Gammaproteobacteria bacterium | reverse complement strand
CAGTACCAACACCAGTACCAACACCAGTACCAACACCAGTACCAACACCAGTACCAACACCAGTACCTGGGGCTGCTTGCACTGTAGAATTTGATGGCGGTGTGTGGAATAGTGGTGCTACGTTACGACTAAAGGTTGCTAATGTTGGTAACAATGCAATTAATGGCTGGAATTTAGTGGTTGATGTGCCAACTGGTGTTGCGCTTCAACAAACTGGTTGGGGGGCTAAATTTACACAGAGCGGTAATAGCATCTCAGGGAATAACTATTCCTGGAATGCAAATATTCCAAGCGGTGGAACCTTGGGTGATATTGGCTTCAATGTGTCACATAGTGGTCAGTACAACAATCTACAGTCTATCAAATCAACCACCAAGGTTTATTTGAATGGGCAATTATGCCAGATGTAACTGCATCAAGTTACAGTGTTTGCTGTATCTAATTTTTCCACACGCTGTCCGTTTCGCGCCCACTATCCTGCCAGAGGGGAATAATTCCCTTCAATTCTGAAGTGGGGTGAAGCTCGTTTAAAGCAGTGCAAACAGTTTTGCGCTGCTAGAGCTGAACGCCTTGAGCTTAAGCGAAAGGCTATACAACAAGACAGGGTAGTTTTTTGTGTTCTTATATTTTGATTTCTGCCATCGATTAGCAATCAATCTTTCATCGTGTATTATATGTATTATTGGTTGGTTAAAATGGTTGGATATTTGTATGAAATACTATTTCGCATACGGATCAAATTTATGTAAACAACAGATGGCAATACGTTGTCCTGAATCTCCTTATTTATTTTCTGGGCGACTAGAAGGGTATAAATGGATTATCTATTCAAGAGGTTATGCCAATATCGTGCCATCAGAAAATGATTATGTTTTGGGTGAAGTCTTTCGCTTATCTGAACGAGATGAAGAAGCGTTGGATATTTATGAAAGTGTTGCTGAGGGCATGTATTCGAAAGAAGAAATTGATATTGTCACTTCAAGTGGATTAATAAACTGTATGGTGTATGTTGATCCAGTTCAAAAACCAGGAAAACCTAAAACTGAGTATGTGCATCGGATAAATCAGGGTGTGGTGAGTGCCAGTTTGTGTCCAAACTATGTTAGAAAATACATTAGACCCTTTGTAAAAGAGACAGCTTATTATTAGCTGTTATGCCGTGACTTGATTGTAGAACCTATGGCACATTGTAAGGTAATAGATTTTTTGATGATTGATTTAAAAAGGAGATAATCCAAAATGATTGAACCAAGTTTGCTGTTAAAATATTGGGTGCTGTTTACAATTATTTTATGGCTCAAGATGTTGGCCAATTCTGTTCTTCAAGGCTATTATCGTTTCAAGAATAAGCAATTTGTGACACCCGAGGATGCAAAAGCATTTGCTGGTTTAATTAAACAAGAAGTAAATCCGAGTTATCAAGAGCACCCCATGGTTGAGCGTTTAGCAAAATGCTGGCGAAATGATCTCGAAAATATTCCAATGTTTTTATTCATTAGTTTGGGATATGTATTATTAAATGGTAATGCTGCCTTCGGTTTGGTATGTTTTATTATTTTCACAGTTGCTAGAGTGTCACATACTTTCTTTTATGTTACAGCTATGCAGCCCCATAGAAATATTGCGTTTGATATTGGATTAATCGCAACTTTTGTTATGGTTGCTGGCTGCATTCCATTATTCTTTTAGTTGATCGATTGATTATATGAACGATGGAGATACCTCAAATAATTTTTCAACGGTTTTGATATAGCTAAGGTCTGAAATGGCTAAAATAACATGATCGCCTTTTTCAATAACCGAGTCATCATGAGCAATAATGGTGCGATCGCCTTTAATAATAGCACCAACTTTAACCGCTTGTGGTAGATGTAAAGACTTAATGGATTTACCAATTATGGCAGAATTTTCTTCGTCACCGTGTACTACAACTTCCATTGCCTCGCATAGACCAGAGTTGAAAGCATATATGTTAATAAAATCGCCTTTACGCAAATAGGTTAAAATAACACCAATTGTGATTTTTTGGGGCGAGAGGGCGACATCAATTGAATCACCATCATTAATCAGGGCTGCATAACTCAAACTGTTAATAAGTGCCATTGTATGGGCAGCGCCCATTTTTTTAGCTAGCATGGCGGACATAATATTGGCTTCATCATCATTAGTGACAGAGCAGAATAAATCAATTTCATCTATATTTTCTGTCTCCAGTAGTTCCGCATCAGCTGCATCACCAAATAAAACAACCGTGTCATCAAGACTTTCAGCTGTTTTATGGCATTGGACAAAATTACTTTCAATCAGTTTAACCAGGTAATCGTTTTCAAGGCTTTTTGCTAAACCTGTTCCAATATTGCCACCACCAGCAATAAGTACACGTTTGATCCTTCTTTGGCGAGGGCGAATTAATGATAAACTGTCTCTTATACACATCTGACGCTGCCGACGATCTACTCTGTGTAG
>CAJXRW010000391.1 GCA_913060525.1 uncultured Gammaproteobacteria bacterium | reverse complement strand
GGCGTAGCTATGATTTCTTTGGAAAATCCATTTGTATTTTCATCGGTGCTTTCACGTTTTTCTATTAGTCCGACTTGCCATGCAAAGTCGAACCAGAAATGAAAAATATACTGGGAGGGAAATTCTATCTTTGCAAGCTCTGACAACGAATCTGCTTGATCTGGGAAAGCCTGCTCATAAAGTACCTGGTATTTTCGGTAATGTCGCCATTCAGTGCCAAGATGACGAAGCATATACAATGAGTAACCTATACTGAACTGATAGAATGCACAATCGCTCTCATTACCACTAATGTACGCCCAGTTGTACTCAGTAGCATACGTTTTAAACAGTATTTGATAAAGTTCAGTCGCAGCTGTGTTATCACCTTGCTGTATGCGCTCATAAAGTTGCCATGTTGATTTCAATGGCTTCCAGCGCCCACCGTGTTTACGAATTAATTTGGCAATCAACAAGATGCTGCGAACTACATGTAGGTTAACGAAATCGTCTTCTTTATTTATTTTGGAAACGATAAAGCTGGGAGCAAACTCTTTCATATAACTATCGAATAGCGACCGACATAAATTGCGGGGCAAATTTCCATTGGCGGTGCACTTAACTCCATCAGCCCCTAAAGCTCCTATTAAATTTACAGCTAACCAATAAACAGGGGCTGATGTAAATTTGGTAACATTCGAAAATTGCCAGCTAAGTAAATCACTGGATTCGAAAGGCTCAGTAAGTAGCTTGTGAGTTTGGCTTGGTGTGAGGTTAAGCATATCAGTATTCGGTGAACTGTTATGCTCATTCATATAGTTCTCAACAAATGCTTGGGCATCCTCAATTGAGTCAAACTGCTCGTTGCCCATGGCTTGTGATATTGCCTGATTGAGTTCAGTGGCAGGGTTTGAGGTTTTCTCTTTTTCTGCATAGAAATCGGTAATACCAAATCTTGGAAGCTCTTCTATCTCTCCGTCTTCAAGCGCTTTTAACATTGCCAGGTTATTTTCAGCTAACAAGTAATCTGGATCAATTGCCAATGCTCGATGAAACGCACGTTTTGCAGACAAGTGATCGCCTAAATACATCTGACAAATTCCCAAATTGCCGCAACTTTGTACATGCTCAGGCTGGCTTTTTAACAGTAGAGTAAAGCAGTTTGCCGCTTCACTGAACTTATGACTTTCTAACAATACAACACCTTCTTCAAAAATTTCGGCGTCTATAAGGTACTGTTCCAAAGTGAGGTGTTCGGGAAGTTGCTCTCTTATCGCCTGGAGATGGAGTCTGGCAGGTTCATATTGATGAAGTTCTTCCGGTGACGCACTGTCAAGCGCATTTTGAAAAGCCGCTAAAGATTCAGCAACTGAGCCAGATTTTTCGGCACAGAGTCCAAAATTAAAATATACAAAAGCAGGTGCGTAGCCACTGTTTATTGCTTGCTTAAAAAACAAATAACCATCGGTATGATCGTCATCGATAAATACAGCTGCTAGCCCTTGAAGCGCGAAGCAAACAGGATGTCGGGGGAATTTCCTGACCGCCTTTTTTACAATGAGTCGGGCAAGTTTGTAATCTTCGTCATCAATGGCATCAAAAAATGCGTCAAGCCGCATCTCTAGTTTTGGGAAATCTCTATCAAACTTTGTCAAGTAAGTAGTCTTGAATCGCTGAATTAATGTAAAAGCATAACATGCAGAGTTTTCAATTTTGAAGCCGAATTGATTAAATAAATGCTCCGGTATAGGTATATCATGAAAATATTGCGGTCCACTCGGAAATCTATCCGTTTCATTTTTCGTCTATCGGACTATAATAAGTCTATATTTAGACCAAAGAGATTGTCATGAAAACTCAAACTGTATCTTACATGAAGGAACATGCGAATCATCTGGAATTGGATAACCCCATTTTGGTCACGCAAAATGGCAAGCCAAAGTATGTTATTCAGGATGCGAATGACTACGAAGAACAGCAACAAACTATAGCATTATTAAAACTCATAAATTTGTCAGAACGCAGAGCGCGACAGAACGGGCTATTTGATCTGGATGAAGCATTTGACGACGATTGAATACAGCATAAAAGTGACACCGGTTTTTAAACTTTGTTTGAAAAAACTGGATGCATTTTTAATCAGAAAATTTAATCACAATGTTGCAAACGAGGCCAAGCGAGCTGTTAAATCAAAAGTTAAGTCTCAACTCTCTGGAAATCCGTATTCTGCGCCTCATAGTGACAGGCTCCTGGAGTTAGGGTTAACCGAATACAGGCAGCTTCTTGTCGATAGTCATAATGTGGTGCTTTACCGAGTTGAAGAGTCTACAAAGACAGTCATTCTTCTTCTAGTTTTTGATTCTAGACAAGACCTGAAAAAGCTTTTGTTTGAAGTTAATTTACTCGTCTGATTTACCCCAAAATAATAGAACAGGATAAATACCTGTCTCTTATACACATCTGACGCTGCCGACGATCTACTCTGTGTA
>CAJXRW010000390.1 GCA_913060525.1 uncultured Gammaproteobacteria bacterium | reverse complement strand
AGATGTGTATAAGAGACAGCCATAAGGTTACACAGCAAACTAAATCGGGTTAGCTATACATGAATCCATGTCAAATAATTGTTTAAAAATCATAACACCTCCCCTCAAGTCGATTTGATATGTTGTTATTGGCTAAACTCGTCATATGCTCTTAATGCATCAGCCGCATACATTAACGAAGGGCCGCCACCCATATAGACTGACATACCGCATACCTCTTCGATTTCTTCTTTTGTTACACCTAAACGGACGAGTGCTTTAACGTGAAAACCAATACAACCATCGCATCTAACCGCAATCCCAATTGCCAAAGCGATTAGCTCTTTTGTTTTCTTATCTAATGCGCCATCTTGTGTGGCTGCTTTTGCCATCTGGGAAAAAGCGCTCATAACCTCTGGTACACCTTTATGTACTTTTGGTAAATATTCATTTAAATCTTTTGTGATTTCAACATATGACTTTGACATTATTTTCTCCTTTTTATGATTAACGATACGATTAAAATTTATACTCTTGGTTTATTGTAAGGCAACAGCATCAGTATATTTGCCATACCACAGAAACCAGTAAGACCTGCAAATAAAAGCCCTCCTCCAAAAAATGCGCTGATTAAACTAAACCATGGCGAAATGGTTAACGCTAAAACAACTCCAACTAACACCATAAATCCGACAATAATTTGAACTTGCCTCATAACAGGAAGCGGTGCTTTTTTATCTATATTTAATGGCTGATTTGCTTTCTTCCAGGCTGTAATTCCACCCTCTAATATATAAGGCTTATTAAGACCCAAATTTTCAATCTTGTCCTGACACTGTCTTGTTCTATTACCTGCCTGACAATGAAATATCACTAAATCATCTTTATCAAAACTGCACTGATCTAGTTTATCGACTGGAATATTCTCCGCACCTTTAATTGATTCTCGGGCATATTCATCAGGATTCCTGATATCGACTATTTTAATGTTTTTACCTTTATTCATATCAAGAAATTGGTTAACTGATATGGTTTCACACTTTGACATCATATTCTCCTTTTTTCTAATTTAGATTTTTCTAATGTATTACTTAATTTTTTTTAATCTGGGCAATAAATTTCGTAAAGCACCTTCAATATCTTTTCTACATTCTGATTTAAAAGACTGTAATAAACCGTTTGAGATTCTTTTCTTACCTTAACCAATCCTTCTCTTCTTAGCACAGAAAGGTGTTGCGAAAAAGCAGATTGACTTAAATCAGAGTATTCTTGCAAATCACTTACGCACATTTCACCTTGAGTTAATAAACACAATATTAATAACCTTGATTCATGCGAAAGTGCTTTGAGCATTAATGCTGCTTTCTTTGCATTTTGTTGCATTTCATTAATTTGTTTCATATTTAAACAACCTCCTCAATAAATATTATATTAGAATATTCTAATTTAGATGTCAATATATTAAATTATTCTAATATAGAATTTATTAAGATAGCAGCCCTAAGGTCTGAATGATAAAATGCTCGAAAACTACTTGATCCAACACCCTAAAAATATCAAACCAGTTCTAGTTAAAACTTACTTATGCGCAACAAATTTTTGATTGATAATCATTAAATACAAAGCATTTGTCCAATCAAAACCCTGGTTATCCATACTATAACCACGCGCAATGGTGACATCCCCTGCTGGATTTTTAATGTCATATTTTTCTACAGCAACACCATTTATTTTAAAATAAACATTCACATTATTTATCCAAGCTGTATTCAGCTTATTTAATGCTTGATTAACAATATGTTTTTCATCCTTATTTAGGATATCGCCTGATGTTATATTAATTAATGATTTCATCGCAAAATAGTTTACTGGCGCCCAAGTATAAGGGTAATCCCATTGATTACCAGTATATACCAACGAAGTATTCACCCCATTTTCAGAGATCATTGAATCTTTTTGATTGGTAATTTTTTTCGTCCAGATTGGTTTTTCAAACATAGGGAATGCAATGCTATTTTCAGTAATGATTTTTTTCATTGTTACTGTATTTAACCAATTTGATACTTCGTTATCATCCCGAGGTTTCAGTCCAACAGCATAAGGATAAAAAGTCGATCCGTATAAATATGTATGAGGGGCTTGGCTAATCCCAGCCAATTTTAGTTTCGCAATATAATCATCACTCGTTGCCAACTTACCATTCTCAATTGCAAAACCAGGTAATGCCCTGTCAGAAAAATATCCATTCGCAAAATATAATGGTGTTAAACTTTCCTGCATATTTTTTGCCTGTGCAGCTAACTCCATTTGGTATTGAGAAATAGTCACTTTTTCAAAACGTGTCTCTGACTGCAATGATTTAAGTGTATTATGTAAAAAAGACTCTGTTTCATCGTTAACAAATTTTTCATTAGTGATTATTTTATTTAGTTTCTGGTTCGTATCAAACAGCAACGACATCAAATCCTGTCTCTTATACACATCTGACGCTGCCGACGATCTACTCTGTGT
>CAJXRW010000389.1 GCA_913060525.1 uncultured Gammaproteobacteria bacterium | reverse complement strand
TCTACACAGAGTAGATCGTCGGCAGCGTCAGATGTGTATAAGAGACAGGAATTGGTATTGTATTAGGAACAAGCACATCAGGTATTGCCTCTGGTGAAGCCGCCTGGAAGGAATATAAAAACACGGGTAAGTTTCCTGTTGATTTTTATTATCAACATCAAGAAGTTTCATCAGGATCTGAATTTTTAGCCTATTATGCTGATATAACTGGCATTAATTATACGATATCTACCGCCTGTTCTTCTAGCGGGAAAGCAATTGCAGCAGCAGATAGACTGATAAAATCAGGTTTATGCGATGCTGTGATTACAGGTGGTAGTGATGCTTTATGTGAAATGACCTTAAATGGGTTTGATGCCTTAGAACTTGTTTCCAGCACACCCAGTAATCCATTTAGCGCAAACAGGTGTGGACTCAACATTGGTGAAGGTGCAGCACTGTTCTTACTCAGCAAAGAGGCATCTGAAATTAAACTTTCTGGTACAGGTGAGTCTTCAGATGGACATCATATATCCTCTCCTGACCCGACTGGACAAGGTGGAAAAACGGCAATACACAAAGCGTTACAAAACGCTAAACTTAAACCAGAAGATATTGGATATATTAATTTACATGGCACCGCTACCCTTAAAAATGATGAAGTTGAAGCAATCATGATAAATGAATGTTTTGGTTCAACCGCTTTATGTAGCTCTACCAAAGCATTAACAGGCCATACACTCGGTGCAGCCAGTGCGCATGAGCTTGCATTTTGCTGGTTACTTTTGTCAAATAACCATAACCCAAACAGGCTGTTACCAAAACAAATATGGGATGGTCAGGTTGATAAAAATATTGCACCTATAAACATTATAAACCAGGAATCACAATGGCAGAAAAAAGCATTCATGAGCAATTCTTTTGCCTTTGGTGGAAGTAATGTCAGCCTAATTATTGAAAGAGAAGAGATATAATGCCCAAAACTCTTTCACCACATCTGCTATTGCCGCATAGTTCAAGAATGTGCCTTATTGAATCAGTCGAGCTGGTTGATGATAACAAGGCGGTTTGTATATTAACCATAAAAGAGTCAGATATATTTTATGATAATAAAATTCAAGGCGTATACAATTGGTTTGGTATAGAATTTATGGCTCAAAGTGTTGGTATTTATGCTGGTTACCACAGCCAAGGCGCTTACCCTGAAGTTGGATTATTACTAAGCGTTCGCAAATTTAAAAGCACAGTAAATTATTTTGGTCTAGATGAGACGCTTATTGTAACGGCTGAAAAATCGTTTATTGAAGACAAAATTGGTGTATTCAACTGTAATATCAACATTAATGATAATCTAGTCTGTCAGGCACGGCTCAATACTTATCTACCACCTAAAGAACAAATATCACAAATACTAACTGGAAGTTTAAAGTTATGAAAAGAAATGTCCTAGTAACTGGCGCTAGCAAAGGGATCGGCAAATCTATTGCTATCTCCTTAGCAGACCAGTTTAAGGTTACGGTTCATTACAATAGTGATAAAACAGGCGCTGAAAATACATTAAATACAATTCTAACTAATGGCGGCACAGCTGAGTTAATACAATTTGATATTACTAAGCGAAACCAATGCCAAGAAGTCATCACTGAAAGTATAGAAAAAAATGGCGCTTATTATGGCGTAGTAAATAATGCGGGTATATGCAAAGATGTTGTTTTTCCAGCAATGGAAGGTGATGAATGGGACAGTGTAGTCCATACGAACCTAGATAGCTTTTACAACGTGATCAAGCCTTGCATTATGCCCATGATGCAATTAAGAAAGGGAGGCAGAATTGTCACACTTGCTTCTGTCTCGGGTATTGCTGGCAATCGTGGACAAGTAAACTATAGCGCTGCAAAAGCAGGCATCATCGGCGCAACAAAAGCATTAGCCATCGAACTAGCCAAACGCAAAATAACGGTAAACTGTGTCGCACCAGGTTTAATTGAAACTGATATGGTAAATGATGTTGAGCTAAATGAAATTATGAAACACATTCCTATGCGCAGAATGGGCAAACCTGAAGAAGTAGCTGGATTAGTAAATTATTTAATGTCAGACCTGGCTAGCTATATTACCAGGCAGGTCATTTCAATAAATGGAGGCTTAGTATGAGCAGACGTGTGGTTATAACAGGGATTCATGGCATTACCTCTCTAGGTAATAACTGGAAAGATATACACCAAAACATACAAGCCAAAAAGACTGGCGTGATTGTTATGGAGGACTGGAAAAAAATTGATGGACTTCATTCACTACTTGCCGCACCTGTGCAAAATTTTGCTCTGCCAAGTCACTATACCCGTAAAAAAACCCGTGCAATGGGAAGAGTTGCCCAGCTATCGACCTTATCTGTAGAAGAAGCATTAAACGATGCAGGATTATTGGATCAAAAAGAAATTTTAAGTAATGGTCGTACTGGCATTGCCTATGGGCTGTCTCTTATACACATCTCCGAGCCCACGAGACAGGCAGAAATCTCG
>CAJXRW010000388.1 GCA_913060525.1 uncultured Gammaproteobacteria bacterium | reverse complement strand
CTCGTGGGCTCGGAGATGTGTATAAGAGACAGGCAAATACACGAATGAACAATTTGCCCAGGATTACCGACACCTTTGCTATTTTGAGTACCCCTATTACAACGATGTAAATTCAGAACAAAAGTAGCTTGAATTATTCCAAATTGCCTCCAATTTAATAGAATACTTTGGAGGACGAAAAATGAATCACTTTAAAACATTTATATTACTTGCTGGATTATCGGCATTATTAATTTTTATTGGCGGCATATTAGGTGGAAAAGCAGGTCTACTCATCGCCCTTATTTTCGCTGCTGTTATGAACCTCGGCTCTTATTGGTACTCAGATAAAATTGTACTCAAGATTTATAAAGCACAAGAAGTTAATCAAGGGCATTATTTATATAATATTGTTGAGAACTTGGCGCGCAGAGCAAACTTGCCAATGCCTAAAGTTTATATTATTGACTCACCCAATCCAAACGCTTTTGCGACGGGTAGAAACCCTGAACACGCAAGCGTTGCCGCAACATCTGGATTAATCAATATTTTATCTTCGGAAGAATTGACAGGCGTAATGGCACATGAAATGAGTCATGTTGCAAATCGTGACACATTGACCATGGCAATTACTGCAACGATAGCAGGTGCAATAAGTGGTATTGCAAATATGTTTATGTGGCTGTCAATATTTGGCGCAAATGATGAAGAAGGTAGTAACCCAGTTGTTGCTATATTAATGATGATACTCGCACCTATCGCTGCCGCAATGATACAATTCGCCATATCCCGTTCACGCGAATATGCAGCAGATGCTCGGGGTGCAGAATTATGTGGAAATCCAAACTGGCTGGCAAGCGCACTTGAAAAACTAGAGCGTCAAAATCAACGAACCATGTTTAATGAGGCTGAAAGCCACCCATCAACCGCACATTTATTTATCGTAAATCCACTTAAAGGACAAAACCTGGCGAATTTGTTCTCTACACACCCTCTCACCGAAGAAAGAGTGAGAAGGCTTAGGTCTATGCATATCTAGCTGAAAAAATAGAAAACTGTTTCCATGATAATAAACTAATGGCGCCCTCTACTGTTGAGTATGTTATTTTTTATCACCCCATATTTTTACTAATCGAATGTCACCACCTCAAATCAGATATTCAGATGCTTGCCATTTTAATATGACGCCCAGGCATAAATAACAAATCTAATTTGACATATGTCAAATTTTAAGATTACAATTATTTAGTTAGCGTATCTTTGGAATAGCATATATGCCGATTATCAAATCCAAACCAATGGAAGAAGAAAAAATACAGCTTAGAGTTGGTCTGAAATCAAGTATATGTCAAGAGATTTCACAATATTGCCAATGGGCGGGAATAAAATACAAGGATTATTTTATAGAAGAAGCCTGCAAACATATTTTTCAAAATGACAAAAAATGGCAAAAATACCAAATGGGGCTATTACGAGAGAATGAACCTTTTGACAAAGAATAATCATCTATTTCATTTTCAAACCAAAAAATTAATGAGCATCACCTTATAAAGGATGCTACTAACATAATGATAAATATAACAATGAATACAAAAAACAATATTTTCGCAACGCCAGCCGTTGCTGCAGATATACCAGTAAAACCGAATACTGCCGCAATGATTGACACAACAAGAAAAACTAACGCCCAATATAACATACATTTCTCCTCATTTTTTACTTAATTAGTGATATTAAAATCCCCAATGTCTTATTTTTAGAGCCAATGTTAGCCAGCATTAGTTCCTTTTTTATTTTGCAGGATATTGAAACTGCCAAATAGCATATAAACAAAAATAACAATGCCAACAGCCAATTAGAAATCAACAGTATCAGCAATAACCAATATGGCCAATCAAGCGCATAAGTACAATAAAATAAAAATGCAGGGACTGTCATCGACCAGAATATGAAGGTACTTGCCATTAGTGCTAATTTCAGCATTTGCAGCATCTTCAACCTATGAAAATATTGCCCTACCAAATTAATAAAAGACATATTTATTACCTACTTTCTCCTTAAGCACAATCCAATTATTGCACCCACACCAGCAGCAATCCCTACTGCTAACAACGGCTTATCTTTAACACGCTGTATCGCTTTATTATACTGGTTAGATGATACATCTATCGCTTTTGACTTGAACGCTCCTGCCTTCTCTTCCAAAGCCTTCAGCTCATTACTAATAGCACCTTTAAGCTCTTCGTGATTTTCATTTTTTTCTGTGATTTTATTCATACCTCACCTCCCAGTGTGTTTATTGTTACTTAGATCCTTACTAATAAACCTATAATCTACTCTCTGGAACTTTTCACATCGACCATTAAACATTTTTTATTATGTCTCTACCTCTATCAATTAAGCTATTTTCTCTTTTTATTAGCTCCAACAGAATTGTTAATACTTGCCTGAACAACTTATTTATAAATGTCACTATTTCTTTGTCTATATAATTTCTGTCTCTTATACACATCTGACGCTGCCGACGATCTACTCTGTGT
>CAJXRW010000387.1 GCA_913060525.1 uncultured Gammaproteobacteria bacterium | reverse complement strand
GAGATTTCTGCCTGTCTCGTGGGCTCGGAGATGTGTATAAGAGACAGGATTAGAGGCGCCCTTAACGCAGATTTTTGCTACGCTAAAATCATATATAAATTTATAAAAACCCATTATGCCAGTCAATCAATATGAAACCGCTTTATTTAAGCAAATAGAACAAGAAACCAAGAATAATCCACCTCGACCACTTTCAACGCTATCGTTAGCAGAATTCCGAGAAGGTGCAAAATCCTTTAATCTGTTTTCTGGGAATCCAGCCAATGTCCCTTTTATTAACATTTCCACCAAGGCAAGAGATGGACATGCTATTCCTATCCGTTTATATCAGCCAGAAGTGTGTGAAAGTAACGGATTATTTATAATGTTCCCAGGCTGTGGCTATATTTGTGATTTTTATGAAACCAATTGTATTGCTGCCTCACGTATTGCTCACTATGCCAAAATAAAAGTTGCCGTTATAAATTATCGCCTTGCACCTGAAAATCCACTACCCATTCCCATTTTTGATGGCTTCGATGCCACAAAATATTTAATCAGCCAAGCCGATGATCTTAATATCGATATAGATAATATCATATTGGGTGGAATTAGTTCAGGCGCGCACTGTGCCACCAATGTTTCAAAACTTGCAGCAACTGATCCGACCCTTAAAATTAAACACCAAATCCTTTTAAATGGGTGTTATGACCTAACACGATCTCACCACGAATATGATCATTTTCAGAATGAAGATAAAATGCAGTCACAAGAAGGCATCAATTATGTTTACTCCCAACTTAAAAAAGGGAATATCAATTTCAATGATGCGATGATGTCACCCGTATTTGACAAACAAACAAAATATTTACCACCAACAACTATCCTGATTGGTGAATATGATGCCCTAAGAAACGACTCAGAAGCCTATTACAAGATATTAAAGAACTCAGACGCAGTTGTTGAAAAAATCATACTAAAAGGTGAAACGCATAATACCTTGCTTGTTATGGGTATTTTGCCAAAAGAATTTGACACCGCAATATCGATTGCAAGAATTATTAAGAACAAAGTAAATCACCATAAATAAACATAATGCATTTACTTTAAATTAGCCTTTATAAACGATTACTTGTTAAAAATAAGCGCACAAATCAAAATTCTTTTAGCCCTGATTCTGTTTCGTAACAATCCTGTAACAATCCATAGCTAAGTTCTGAGTATAAAAGACATACATAGCAAACCGCATGTCCAAAACCATTGGTATAATTTTACTTATTTTTAGCTTGGTTTCATTTGCAACTACAGAAGATCAGATAAGGGCATTACAAAGCGATATAAACAAACTGCAATATAAAATCAATGAACTCAAAAAAGCCAAACAAGCGCAAAAAGCACAAGAGACAGACACAAAGTATCCAATCCATGGTAATGAAATATTTATTCCTTTATTTACCAACAGTCCAGCCACGTTTATGCGGGAAGATCTATTACTGGATGCAATTGCCAATAATTCTGTCGCTAAAAACAATGTCTATATAGGCGCAAGACTACAACCATTTATAACGTCAAGCTCTGAACCCACTGATGCCTCAACTTTATTTATTGGAACACGCCTTGGCATTATTGCAAGAATGTCAGACTACACAACTGGATTCTTCAGCTTAAACGTTGCTAATACTGATGTCACCCCTTTTAATAACTATCTACTTATTGGCAATGTGGCTCAGTTCCCCATCTATAGCATATTGGGTTCTAAATATCTTGATTTTGGGGCAATGCCGCGTTTCACCAGTATTATTTCACCCATTATTAGAACATTTTGGATTAAACAAGCTCGTCAAGTGTCTTTGGGTTATCGGCAAGAAGATGGTAATGGGCTAAATTTACAACTTACTGCTTTTAATGGGGAAGATAAAACCAATACGGATACCGATCAAATCTCAAACTTTTCAGCGAATGGGTTCTACCAGCTTAATTTTTCTGAAAAACTTATTCTCAAGCCAGGCGCAGGATATTTACATGGCATGCCAAATACTGGGAAATTACCAAATGGCACTAAAGTAACATTAACTCAAACAAATCAACGCACCGCCGCAGCGGATGTTTTCTTGAATGGATGCTATTTTTGTAGCAACGGAACAAAATTTTTATTCAACCTGGAATACGTTCAAGGTTTGAACAAGGAGTTAAATAACCAATACACACAAGCGTGGATGCTTGGAGGAAGGATATCTACAAAATTTTATGATAAAAAAGTAAAATTTAGTCTCACTCAAAGTAGCCTAAAAGCAAATGGCGTTACGTACACTCAATGGCTAATTGGCACGGGTATTCTTTTAGCTGGCATCAGCATAGGGCTTGATTATTCCTATCTTCAACAATCAAATGATCTCTACGATAACACCCTGAACTTATCCTTTACCTTTAATATGCTCTAACCCAAATCATTATTCAGACTCAGATCCGCAAAGTGTATTGTTAATATCACATCTGTCTCTTATACACATCTCCGAGCCCACGAGACAGGCAGAAATCTCG
>CAJXRW010000386.1 GCA_913060525.1 uncultured Gammaproteobacteria bacterium | reverse complement strand
GTATAAGAGACAGGTTATAAACTATATAAATAACGTATTAAATTATTTTAGTTGATTTTCAGAAAATCAGCTTTAAGTATTTACAGGCCCTATTAAATTTATACGCGAATCATCATTTTTTTGATGACTTTGGATGTTTATTGGCAGATAATTTATTTCGCTTTAAACAAAATATTTACAATTTGTTTAGAGTTTTTTAGTTCGATTTTCCTAAGCTGGAGAGCTATCTTACATGGATGACGATCAATACATTATTTCATCGATAGCTGAAAATGAATATGTGGTTATCGATAACTTTTTACCTGAAAATATTTATCTTTCCCTTAAAGAATATGCTCTTTTTCTTGAGCAAAAAAATGAATTTGATAAGGCTGGAATCGGTAAGAATGATCAACATCAAATTAAATCTGAAATTCGAGGTGATTGGATTTATTGGTTGAGCAAATGTGATACTCAAGAAGGAATACAGCATTATTTTAAAAAAATCGAGGAGCTTAGGATTTTAATTAATTATAGTTTTTTCATAAGCCTGGCTGATTTTGAAGCGCACTTTGCAGTTTATCCAGTTGGCAAGTTTTATTTAAAGCATAAAGATCAGTTTCAGGATAATGATATACGTCAGATTTCATTAGTATTGTTTTTAAATGATGGTTGGGTTTCATCACATCATGGCGAGCTATGTTTATATCAGCACGATGAGAAAAAGATAATTGAGCCTATTTCCAATCGATTAGTGTGTTTTAGAAGTGGTCTTGAACATGAGGTTTTACCGACTACTGCAAAGCGTTATAGTTTAACAGGTTGGTTGAGAAAACAGAGTGTTCCTTTCGTGGATTGATTAGTTAGGCTTTGAATCTCTCATTTAGAAAGGATATATTTTATATATCCTTGATTAAAAATTTGGTGAGATAGATGAAAGTGTTAATTGTGGGAGCAGGCCCAACTGGATTAACAGCAGCTGTAGAGTTAGCCAGAAATGGGGTTATTCCAACTATTATTGATAAAAAATCAGCTCCCAGTGATTTATCTAAGGCGGTTGGAATATTGCCAAATAGTCTTGAGATATTAAAGGCATCGGGCGTTACTGAAAAATTAGTAAGTCATGGTATCCAGTTAGATGAAGTAAATTTATATTTTGATAATAAAAAGGTATTAAACTTACCTCTATCCAGTGCGCACAACAATCATGGTTATGTATTAGCATTACCCCAGTCAGAAACTGAAGAGATATTAAGGGATAAGTTAAAAAGTCTTGGCGGTTGTATTCAATTTTCTAAAGAGTTTATGTCATTAAAACAAAATGAAAATAATGTCACCGTTACTTATTGTGATGGCCAAGATGAGATATATGATTATGTTATTGGAGCAGACGGAATCCGAAGCTCAGTACGTAAAATTTTAAATATTGATTATGATGGTTATGAATTAGATGAAACTTGGTCTATCGCTGATGTTATTGCTGATAATTGGGACGATAACAAGGCTTTTACAATCTATCGTGTAAATAAAGTGAATGTTGTTGTTATTGCTCCAATTGGGGTAAATCGATATCGAATAATCTCTAATACGGAAAATGCCTTAAAGACTTTGCCATACAAATTGAATATATTGGAAACTAAACGGGAAGGTACGTTTGAGATTTCGGTTAGACAAGCCAGCACGTATCAAAGTAATAGAGTTTTTCTTGCTGGTGATGCAGCACATTGTCATTCTCCTGTTGGTGGTAGAGGGATGAATTTGGGTATAGCGGATGCCGTTAAACTTGTCGAGCTCATCTTGTCAAATCAGTCTGAAAAATACACAGAATCTCGGCATAGTTTCGCAAAAAAAGTTTTAAAAGAAAGCGAGGAAGTTCGAAAAATAATGACTTCCAGTAGTGCTGGTAAGAATATTATTACCAGGAGCGCTTTAAGTCTTTGTTCTCATGTTAATCCAATAAAGTCCAAAGCAGCCAAGAAAATGTTGGGTTTGTAAAATATGTATCAGGCTAGTGTATTTATAGGTCGTTTCCAGCCTTTTCACAAAGGTCATTTATTTAATGTTCAAGAGGCATTATCGGTTTCTGAAAAATTAATATTAATTATTGGCTCTGCAAATCGTGCCAGAACAATCAAAAATCCATTTACGTTTGATGAGCGTAAATCCATGATTTATTCTGATTTAAAAAATAACAATATAGATATATCAAGAATAATTATTGAGCCTGTTGTTGATTATTTTTATGAAGAAACTGCTTGGGAAGATGATGTAAAAAAAGTAGTTTCGCTTCATACAACGCTAGGCGATAAAATTG
This sequence comes from uncultured Gammaproteobacteria bacterium, assembly GCA_913060525.1. Taxonomy (GTDB): domain Bacteria; phylum Pseudomonadota; class Gammaproteobacteria; order Francisellales; family Francisellaceae; genus CAJXRW01. Next base: position 248 of record CAJXRW010000386.1, on the reverse strand, counting down.
CAATCGTCGGACATGATAAAGATGATTCATCATACTATTTGAAATCTTTCCCTAGTTGGGATTATGTGGCAACTGAAAATCTTGATGGTTTAAATGCAACAGATCTCCGAGATATCTTATGGACAATGCAATTTCATAAGTTAAATACATACCTTGTCAATAATGAAAATTTGAAAGGTACCGCAGAATTCTTAAATAGGTTTATTTTGACTAATAAATTTTCTGAATTGGTAAAAGAATATGAATCT
>CAJXRW010000385.1 GCA_913060525.1 uncultured Gammaproteobacteria bacterium | reverse complement strand
TACACAGAGTAGATCGTCGGCAGCGTCAGATGTGTATAAGAGACAGCATCTATTCTGGTTTTGTTGATAAGGACACATTAACACCAAGAGTATTTAAAACTGAAGACCAAGTAAGAATGGTTCCAGGTGGGAGTTCCGTTAGGCGTGGCGCTTATGTCGCCCCTGGGGTTATTATTATGCCACCTGCTTATATTAATATTGGCGCTTATGTTGATACTGGATCAATGGTCGATAGCCATGCCTTAGTCGGTGCTTGTGCTCAAATCGGTAAAAATGTTCACCTTTCCGCTGCTGTTCAAATTGGTGGCGTGTTAGAACCTATTGGTTTAAACCCCGTTATTATTGAAGATGACGTTTTTATCGGTGCTGGAAGCGTGGTTGTTGAAGGCATCATCGTTAGACAAGGCGCAGTAATTGCACCTGGCGTTTCTATCTCAAAATCAGTACAACTTTATGATTGTGTTAATGAGGAAAAATTAAATATATTAGATGGTATTCCAAAAAATGCCGTTGTCATTCCAGGTACTCGCCCTATTTCCAGTGAATGGGGGAAAGCAAATAATCTAAATGTTTCTTGTGCGTTAATTATCAAATATCGTGATGAAAAAAGTAATGCTTCGTTAGAGTTAGAAGAGGCATTGAGATAAAACTTATCACTCATTAAAGCAATTAACTGTCACCCCGTGACTAGATCACGGGGTCCATAAAAAATTAAAATGAATAAAACATATTACGTATACATTCTTGCAAATAAATTTAACGGAACATTATATGTTGGCGTAACTTCTAATTTAGTTAAACGAATTTGGGAACACAAAGGAGGTTTGGCAGATGGGTTTACAAAGAAATATGGCATTAAGCATTTGGTTTACTACGAAGATCATATAGATATTGAAAATGCGATTAAACGTGAAAAACGTCTAAAGGATTGGAAGCGTCAATGGAAGATTGATTTAATCAATAAAACCAATCCAAATTGGAATGATTTATACCAAGAAATAATTGGATAAATGGATCCCGTGATCTAGTCACGGGATGACATTAGCTATGACTTAAAACAACTGCTAGCCTTTATCTAAAAGCTGATTTAGATAATTTGCAATATTTAAAATACAGCAATCAAAAAAATCAATGTCATTCCATGACTCGATCACGGAATCTATTAATTAAATAGCTACAATGAAACCATAACTAGAATATAGAGAAACGCATATGAGCAACATTACCAACCAATGGTCAAACCATATTAAAAATATCCAAGCACTGGCAAACCAACTGGATAACAGTTTTTTTTATTATGACTTAGATGCTTTTGAACAACATATTCAACAAATGCAATCTTGCCCTACTAAACTTTGGTATGCGGTTAAAGCCAACCCTCTTTCAAGTGTTATTCAAAGTTTGAACAACCAAAAATGTCGATTTGATGTCGCCAGTCTGGGTGAATTAAAACAGGTGTTAAAACAAGGCGTTGACCCTGCAAATATTCTTAATACAGGTCCAGCTAAATCTAAAGCGCAACTTAGAACTTTTCTTGATTTAGGGATTAGAATATTTGTAATAGAAAGCGAACAGCAGCTAAATGATTTAGATTCGCTTTCAAGAGAGCTTAATATCAAACCACAAGTCCTATTGCGTGTTCAACTTGATTGGAGTCACGAGAAAGAAAAAAATATTCTTGGTGGTAACTGTCTTTCACAATTTGGTTTACCGCCAGAAAACTGGGTTGAAGCGCAACCTGCCTTATATAAAGGCATTGATATTATTGGCTTACATATTTTCCAATGGGGAAATATTCTTAATGCCGATAAACTCAAAAGCATCTGGCAGCATATTGTTCCTCAGTTACAGCAGCTTGCTGAACAAATAGATATTAATTTAAAAGTGATTGATCTCGGTGGCGGTATTGGCATCCCTTATTCCAAAGAAGAACCTGATATTGCTGTTAAGACCGTTAAAAATATTTTAGCTAATATTCAAGAGCTATGTCCTACTACTGAGTTATGGCTTGAGTTAGGGCGTTATGCAATAGGCAATTATGGTTGTTATGCCACAAAAATCATTGATCGCAAAAAGGCTGGCGATACAGAAATGCTTATTTTAGAAGGCGGCGTCAATCACCTACTACGTCCAGGTATTATTGATCAACCCTTTCCAGTGCAAACACTAACAACCAAACCAAAGCTTGATAATCTTGTACCGATGAGATTACATGGCCCACTCTGCACTAGCTTAGACTGTTTAGGCACTTTCCATTTACCTGATAATATTAAAGCTGGTGATTGGTTATTATTCTCACAATGCGGTGCTTATGGCTTTACCGAAAGCATGCCGTTTTTTTTATGCCATGATTTAGCTGGTGAAGTGATTTATCGAAACAATAAAACTAAGATTATTCGTCAGCCTGAATCACCTGATTTTTGGATGAGGTAGTCAATTTTTCACACCCTCCTCACATAGCAAAGATTTGTCATTCCGTGATACTGAATCAAGTTCAGCACATGCTCTGTCTCTTATACACATCTCCGAGCCCACGAGACAGGCAGAAATCTCGT
>CAJXRW010000384.1 GCA_913060525.1 uncultured Gammaproteobacteria bacterium | reverse complement strand
GTATTAAAGTCATTAGTAACTTCAATATTACAGTCGCTATTTTTTTACTTATATTTATCCTTATTTTTTCTGATACGTCTTATTTGCTTCAAGCATTTGTTCAAAATACAGGCAATTATTTGAGTACCATTATTTATAAAACTTTTAACCTATACGCCTATGAGCAAAAGCAAGGTTGGTTAAGTGGGTGGACACTTTTTTATTGGGGTTGGTGGATAGCTTGGTCACCATTTGTCGGTATGTTTATTGCTCGTGTTTCTAAAGGTAGAAGTATCCGTGAATTTATGATTGGTGTTTTATTTATACCAACTGGATTTACTTTTTTGTGGCTGACGGTATTTGGTAATGCGGCGATTAATTTAGTCATTAATCAGGGTGTGACCAATCTAACACAGGCGGCTGAGCATAATGTGCCAGTCGCATTATTCGAGTTTTTACAATACTTTCCATTTTCAATGATTATTTCAGTAATTGCATTGATATTGGTTGTGACATTCTTTGTTACTTCTTCAGATTCTGGTTCTTTGGTTGTGGATATACTTGCTACTGGTGGCGCCAAAAAATCGATTGTTTGGCAAAGAATATTTTGGTCAGTCTTAGAAGGTTTTTTGGCCATATCATTACTCTATTCAGGAGGGCTAGAAGCATTACAAACGGCAACGATTGCCAGTGCATTTCCATTTTTAATTATTCTATTTCTAATTTGCATTGCGCTTATAAAAGCACTTAGTAAAGATTATTTGAAATTAAAAAGTATTCAAAATCATACAACCAGTCTCCAGGTAACACAGAGTGATATTAGTTGGGAGAAGAGGGTGGATCAGTTATTTGATTTTACCAGTCAGCGTCAAGTAGTTGAATTCATGAAACAGACCGTTGAACCAGCTTTGCAAAAAGTCTTTAAAAAATTTAAGGCTAAAGGGGCGTCACCACACTATGAGAAATTAGAGCGTGGCTTACGTTTCAGTATTGAAATACAAGATGATAAGAATTTTATTTATGGTGTCTACATTCAAAAGCATCATACACCTGAATATACGCAGCTTAAAGAGAAAGAAATATACTATCGTGCTGAAGTATTTTTGGAGCATGGTGGTCAACATTATAACATTATGGGTTATACGGAATCCCAAGTGATTGTGGATGTGATTTCACAATATGAAAAACATTTGCACTATCTTCATTTAGCTTCTGCGACATTTGCAGGGAATCAAACTGTACCAGGACAGCAATAAGACTAGCCAACAGTTGCAAAGCTATTGAAATTATTTTAGAGGCTAATGGTATTGATCTAAAAAGCAAATTTAACGCTTAATTCACATTCAATTATGCAATGATTACGGTCTCGATAATATTATTCAAGTGACGATTGATATTGATCGATACCACCTTCGAGAGAATAAACATCATACCCGTATTCTCTAAGAAGAAGGGCGACATTTTTACTTCTTATACCTGACTTGCAGTAGCATACAATTGGTTTATCTTTGGGTATGTGCATTATATTGTCCAATATTCTTGATTTTGGAATATGTAAGTGGTCATCAAGTTTTTTCAAGGATCGCTCCCATTCTTCACGGACATCTAGCAGTATTGCTTGAGCAGGCATTTTATTTAATGGAATATCCTTAACAACCGCATTATTATAAAGTTCAATATTGATGGGGGTGTATTTTTTATTAACACAACTGTGGCAGGCGTGGTTTTTAGTATACTCGATATCTTTATGGCTTATATTTAGACAATCTATTAGTTTGAGCGTACCAGAATAATCATGGTCATGGGCAATGTAGTTTATTGCCATTGATGCTGCCATTGATCCAATTACCCCTACAGCAGAACCAAGCACACCAGCTTCAGCACAATTTGGTACTAGAAGAGGGGGCGGTGCTTCTGGATAAACACACCTAAGGCAGCCATTTGTAATATTAAATAGCGCTAATTGAGCCTGGTTTTTTAGAACACTTGCGCTAATAAAAGTTTTTCCAAGCACACAACAGGCATCATTGACCAAATACCTTGTTGGAAAATTATCTGTCCCATCAATGATGAGGTCATAATCTTTGAATATTTTAACCGCATCTTTGAATGTTAAGCGGAAGTCATATTGAGTGATATTGATATCACTATTTAACGCATTTAATCGCTCTTGAGCTACGTGTACTTTTTTCTTCCCGATATCAGTTTCTGTATATAATATTTGTCTTTGCAAATTAGATTCATCTATATAGTCATCATCAATTAGTCCAATTTTTCCAACACCTGCAGCGGCTAGGTATAGCGAAACAGGGCAACCTATCCCGCCACACCCTATAATTAAAATTGAGCTATTTTCTAATAGTTTTTGGCCATTTAAGCCCAAAATACTGAAATGTCGCTGGTAACGTTTAATATTCATACAAAAAAATAATATTTTCTTAACCTAAGTATACACTAGACTAATAATATTGACTCTTTATATGAGTTTGGTTTTTGCAAATAAAACATCTGCAAAAACCAATCATTATATCTGTCTCTTATACACATCTGACGCTGCCGACGATCTACTCTGTGTA
>CAJXRW010000383.1 GCA_913060525.1 uncultured Gammaproteobacteria bacterium | reverse complement strand
CTACACAGAGTAGATCGTCGGCAGCGTCAGATGTGTATAAGAGACAGATATTGGAGAATTATCTGCACGATCAATGGATTTTTGTGCGCCATTAGAGTCTGCAATGACAATCTATCCTAGAGGATTAGAGTTTAATAGTGTACCTGATGGAGCAGATGTGCATGGTGCGAAATCATTTACTTGGGAGAATAAGTATGGGTATGCTGCTATTATTCAGCCAAAATTTGGCAAAAATATTTCTGCCGAGGGTATTAATGAGAAAGGGTTAGGTGTCCATATTTTATATAATGGTGATGCTAAGGATGCTAATATACAGATAAAAAAAGATGAACCGATTGTTGACTCTTTTGCCTGGTTGCAATACGTGCTTGGTAATTATAGTTCAGTCAATAATATTGTGCAGGATATTAAAGGTGGAAAGTATCAAATTTATACATTCCCAGTAAATATTGCTGGAGATGAGATTACTTTACCAGTTCACTTTAAAATTGAGGATAGAACAGGAAATACGGCGATTATTGAGTTTGTTGATGGGCATATAAAAATTATACGTCCAGATAATAAGGGTAGTGCAAATGTTATGACAAATGAACCTAATTACGATGAACAACTATCTAATTTACAAGATGTTAAAGATAAAGGCTCTGAATATTATTCTATTGATAATTTACCTGGTGGTGCAAAATCACAAAATAGGTTTGTTAGGGCAAACTATATAAGCGATAATTTACCAGATGTGACACTTGAAAACCAAAAAAATAATGAGGATGGAATAGGTTATATGTATGCTGCTATAAACTCTGTGATGGTGCCTTTTACGAATGGTTATAAGTGTGACTTTAGTTCAAGTGCCCCTCAAGAAGACAACTGGCCGACACAATGGGTGAGTGCAATGAGTTTAGATCAAAATAAACTATATTTTACTAATGAACATATTGGTAATAGGGTATGGGTGGATTTAAATAAAGCTAATTTATCAAAAGGACAAGCAGTTAAAAGTATTAATCTAGATAACCCAAACCTTGTTGGTGATATTACTTCAAAGCTATCTTAATCTGCTGTGTCCAGAATTATTAGAGGCGCCCTTAAGTTTGGTTATTTAGTTTAGACTGGCTTGTGATATTTTTTTCATTACGATATCTAACAATTTTTTTGCCTTAAAATGGATAGATTAAAAACTTGACTTAGATCAATTAAAAGTTTCTTAGTATCTCATTTTGTCTCGTTATCCTCTTGTAATATAAAAATTAAACATCATATATATCTATTATATTAGTTATTGGAGAAACCAATGAGAATGGATAAATTTACCACAAAATTTCAAGAAGCATTAGGTGATGCACAGTCCCTGGCAATAGGTAGAGATCATACCATGATGGAACCGCTGCATGTCATGATGGCGATGTTGGATCAACAGGGTGGCAGTGTACGTTCAATATTTGCTAAGGCGAATGTTAATATTAATCAACTACGCGCAAGTATTAATAGAGAGTTGGATAATTTGGCTACCAGTCCAAATAACAGCACTCAAGTTCAGCCATCCAACACATTAATTAAATTATTGCAAATTACCGATAAACTGGCTCAACAAAAACAAGATCAATTCATATCGAGTGAATTATTTGCAATAGCAGCTTTTGATGATCCCATATTAAGCAAGTGCTTAAAAGAAGCAGGTGCAATTAAATCAGTTGTGAGTCAAGCTGTTGAGGATGTTCGTGGTGGAGAGAAAGTAGATACACAAAACTCAGAAGAAAACCGTGATGCACTAGATAAATACACAATAAATTTAACTGAGCGTGCTGAACAAGGTAAGCTTGATCCTGTTATTGGGCGTGATGACGAGATTCGTCGCACGCTTCAGGTGCTTCAACGCCGCACTAAAAATAATCCCGTATTGATTGGTGAGCCTGGTGTGGGTAAAACTGCCATTGTTGAAGGGTTAGCGCAGCGTATTGTGAATGGTGAAGTACCAGAGGGCATGAAAAATAAGACACTCCTGTCTTTGGATATGGGTGCTTTAATTGCGGGTGCAAAATTTCGTGGTGAGTTTGAAGAGCGTTTAAAAGCACTGTTAAAAGACTTGTCCAAACAAGAAGGTAATATCATTTTATTTATTGATGAAATTCATACTATAGTTGGTGCAGGTAAAGCAGAAGGTTCCATGGATGCGGGAAATATGTTAAAACCAGCATTGGCGCGTGGAGAGCTTCGTTGTGTTGGTGCAACAACATTGGATGAATATCGTCAGCATCTTGAAAAAGACCCTGCGTTAGAAAGACGTTTCCAAAAAGTATTGGTTGAAGAGCCAAATGTGGAAGATACGATTGCGATCCTTCGTGGTTTAAAAGAACGTTATGAAGTCCATCATGGTGTGGATATTACGGACCCTGCGATTGTTGCCGCAGCCACATTATCTCATCGATACATTACAGATAGAAAGTTACCTGACAAAGCGATTGATTTAATTGATGAAGCAGCCAGTCATATTCGTATGGAAATTGATTCTAAGCCAGAAGAAATGGATAAGTTAGATAGGCGTTTAATCCAATTAAAAATGCAG